>NZ_CP029295.1:0-300000 GCF_003332325.1 [Mycoplasma] phocae
ATTTTTTCTATTGAAATCACTTTCGGCATCTTGGAAACGTTTTAATTCTGCATTTTTAGAATAGTTTTTAATTTCTCTTCTGATATTATTATTTTTAGTTGCATAATATGCTCCATAAACTACCAAAGGAGCTGCTAATAATACACCAGCTCCAGCAATTAATGAACCAATTACGATTTTAGACTTTTTTGTCATTTTATTCCTTTCATTTTAGTGGTTTGAAACCATTATTATATGTATAGTACAAACATATATAATATTATATAATTTAATACCTTATATTAGCTGATATTAAGACGTTCATTATTAAAAAAAATTAAAATTTTATTTATATTTAATTAAAAATATGATTTTGAAGTCCGAAATATTCAAAAAATTTATTCATTATTATTCTAATAATCAATTCTAATAAAGAAATGTTAATAAATTATTTGTGACTAAAAATCATTCTAATTAACTAAATAATTTAAATTTTAAATATAATTACAATATATGAAGACATCTAAAGATTTACAAACTGATCTTAAAGTTAATAATATTTCATTTCAAAATGAATTGAAAAATAATTCTAGCGATCCTTTTATTTATAATCAAATTCTATCAAATATTCACATTGTACATGAGCAAGATGATAATGTTTATTTGTTATGCCCTGAAAGTTTATCATTATACATCAAATCATCACATAATACAAATGTATCTCGGGCAATTAGAAATGTATACGAAAGGGCAGTTAACGTAATTTTTATTACTAACTTAAATGAGCTAAATTCACTAAATATTGTTAAAAATAATCAAGACCAGGTTTTAAAAAATAAAAAATTATCCAATGACATAAAGCATGATTTAACTTTTGAAAATTATGCTGTTGGTAAATTTAATCAAATTGTACTAAAGGCAGCCAAAGCAATATGCGAAAATACAAAAATTATTTATTCTCCACTATTTATACATTCACCAAGTGGTCTTGGGAAAACCCATCTACTTCATGCGATTGGAAATGAATTAAAAAAAACCAACCGTTCATGTTTGTATATTAACCCCGACTTATTTACTCGGCAATTAGTTGAACAACTCAAATTAAAAAATCATGCTCAAATAAACAAAATTGTCGATGAGGTTACTAATTATGATTGTTTAATGTTTGATGATGTTCAACAGTATGGAAATAAAGAGAATACCTTAAATGTCTTATTTAATATTATTAACACAATGATAACTAATCGGAAACAGATAATAATTTGTGGTGATAAAAAACCTAATGATTTAGGAGGATTTGAACAAAGATTTATTACTAGATTTAATGGTGGATTAACTCTTGAAATTGCTGTGCCAGACATTGAAGATGTCATCAATATTTTAAAATTTAAGTTAAAAGAAAATAATATTAATCCTGAGCTTTGAGAAGATGAAAGTTTACGATTTATTGCTAGAAATTTTTCTAATTCAATTCGAAGTATTGAAGGAGCAATTAATCGGATAAAATTATTTTCAGAAGGTGACGATTACTTCACTTATGATCTAAGAACAATGAAAAGTATTTTTCATAACGTTACTCAAATTAAAGAAAATATTACTCCAGAGAGAATTATTGATGTAGTAAGTAAATATTACAAGATTGATAGAAGAAAAATTACTAGCAATTCTCGAAAAGAAAATATTGTTATTGCTCGAAGAATTGCCGTTTATCTGATTAAAAACAATTTTAGTTATACTTTAAAAGATATTGGTAAAATGGTAGGCAATCAATCACATTCAACAGTTATTGTTTCGATTCATTGGATTGATAAAAATATTAAGATTAACCCAACACTAAAACTTGCAATTGAAAAAATAAAAGAAAATTTACGAATGATTATATAAATTAAGGAGAAGATATGGAATTAAAAATAAATAAATTAATCTTAGACGCAGCTATTGAGAGAGTAGCAAAAGCAATTGATCCTAACCCATTTATCCCGGTAATGAAGGGTGTTTTGATTAAAGCTGAAGATGGCAAAATTGTCTTAATCGGTTCTAATGGCGAAATTAGTATTAAACACGAAATTCAGGCAAGCATTAATGCCGAAATTATTACTCCAGGAATTATTTTAGTTGAGCTAGGAATTTTTAAAAATATTATTAAACGTTTAGATGGTGATTTGTTACTAAAAGCTGATGAAAAGAACTTGGAAATAAGTACCAAAAATGATAATTATCGTTTGAATTTATATTCAACATATGATTATCCGGAAATTGATTTTACAATTTATGGTGAAAAAATTTCAATTAATTGAGATGAATTAAAATCCTTAGCTAAAGACGTTATTTTTGCTGCTTCAACTAATGAAATGAATTTAATTTTATGCTGCATTAATATTTCAGCACAAAATGGTATGTTGAAATTCTTAACAACTGACCGCTACCGTTATGCTGAAGAGAAAAAACCAATTGCGGAAGATGTTGATTTTAATATCTCGATTTTAGCTAAAAACATTCGTGATATTCTTAATTTTGAATACAACGGTAAGGTTACACTGAATATTTCAGATCAAAAAATTCTATTTGAAATGGATGGGACAATTATTCAATCTAAAGTAATTGACCAAGTTTATCAAGATGTTTCGAAAATTATTCCTAAAGAATTTGAAAATGAAATAAAAATTTCAAAAAAAGAGTTAAGTAGCTTACTAAATAAAGCTTCAGTTATTATTACTGAAAATTACAATAAAATTAAATTGCATGTTACTCGTGATGTGCTAACAATTTTATCTACACGTGATGAAGTGGCGAATGCGGAAGTTAAAACTCAAAATTTTAAATATGACGGTGATGATTTGAAATTAGCACTAAATAGTCGATTTCTAAAAGAAGCAATTTCAGTTTATGATGAAGATTTAAGAATTCTATTAACTAAAGACAGAATGCGTATTGTTATTAAATCTGATACTAAACCTAATGTGCTACAATTAATAACTCCACAAAAAGGATTTTAATATGCAAGTTGAAATAAAAGAAGAATTTATCAAATTAAGCCAATTTCTAAAAATGATTGATGTTTGTCCAACTGGGGGTATGGCTAAATATTTTGTGAAAGTTCATAAAATATTAATTAATGATAGAGAACCAGATGGTCGTAATGCAAAAATTAGGGTTGGTGATACTGTTTGAGTAGATGACAATGTTTATCAAATAGTAGCGAAAAAATAAAAAAAATAAAAATCAATAAATTTAATATAAAATATTAAGAATACTAATTTTAAAATATAATAATTGAAAAGGAGTGAATATGCCAGGAAGAGATCAATTAACTAATCAAAAACCTTTAAGTGGAAACAAAAGATCACATGCTCTAAATACTTCAAAAAGAACATTTGACTTAAATTTACAAAAGGTAACCGTTTTAAATGAAAATGGATCTAAAAAAAGAGTTCGTGTAACTGCAAAAACAGCTAGAACCTTAAAAAAATATGGATTAGTAGCATAATTTATTTACTATGATTAATTTGCCTTAAGCGGGCATTTTTTTATTCTCTAAAATCGTAAATAACTCTAGAATTGTTTGTTTATTAAGATTTTCAGCTCGAATTGCTATGTTTAAATTTAATTTTGACAAAGCTGCTAAAATTGCGTCTTTGGAATAATGATTTAGCAAATTATTCAATAAAGTTTTTCTTTTAAATTGAAAGCAAATAGCAACAAATTTAATAATTTGATCTTTGTTGATATTAATAAAATCATTTTTATGGTAAAAATTTAATTTAATTACTGCTGAATTTACTTTTGGCGCTGGATTAAATTGTTGTGCGTCAACATCTAAAATTTTTTCTACATTACTAAAAATTTGAAATGTTGCTGATAATTTTCCATAAACCTTAGATAAGGGCAATGCCACTAATCTTTCAGCTACTTCTTTTTGAACCATTAACGTTGCTGAATCTACTATTAAATGATTTTCTAAAATTTTAAATAATATTGGTGAAGTAATATTGTATGGAATATTACCAATAATAGTAATATTTTTAGCTGCTATTTCTTGAAAATTAGCTGCTAAAAAATCCTTGTTTAAAATTTTGACATTGTTAGGATAATTTTTAGTCTGTAAATATTCATATAATCTAGGGTCAAGTTCATATGCAACTAATGTTTTAACTTTTTGTGCCAAAATATCAGTTAGAGCGCCTTGCCCTGGACCGATTTCAATAACATCTTTTTCTTCGATATTGGCCACATTAACAATTGACTTTTGAATTTCTTGATTAATTAAGAAATTTTGTCCAAATGATTTTTTTGCTTGAATCATAATTAAATTTTAAATACCTTTTTAACGTTGGATTGAATTTGTTTCACTAGTGTTTCTTCGGAAATATTTTTTAAATTAGCAATATATTGATAAGTATACATTACATATGGACTAATATTAGCCTTACCTCGCATTGGTGTTGGTGCTAAATAAGGAGTATCAGTTTCACAAAAAATTCTATCAATTGGAATTAATTTGACTGCCTCCTGTAGTTGTTTAGCATTTTTGAAAGTTACAACTCCACTAATTGAAAAATAAAAGTTTTTATGCTTCAAACATTTTTTTGTAAAATCCTCATCCCCACTAAATGAATGAAAAATAAAGCGTACATCTTGATATTGAGGTTGGCTGATAATTTCATATGCGTCTTCTAAAGCATCACGAATATGTAACATTGCAACAAGGTCATATTTTTTTGCTATTTCTAATTGTGAAATAAAACTAATTTTTTGAATTTCTTCACTTGGACTATTATCATAATGGTAATCTAGACCAATCTCGCCAATTGCCACGACATCAGCAGTTAAAATTCTTTCAATAAATTCACCATCGCTTTTTCCTTGACTAAGTGTTGGATGAATGCCAATAATTGGATATAAATAATTCTCCTTTTGACACAATTCTAGAAGTTCAACAGAATCTTCACGTGATGTGCCGCAGATAAATAATTTTTCCATATTATTTTTATGTCATTCAATAACAGTCTGATGTGGATTAGCGTAATATTCAGTAAAAGGGTGTGTATGAATGTCGATGTATTTCATTATTTACTCTTTTCCATTTCTAAAATTTTTATCAATGTTTCAGCTAATGATGTTTGTCAAATCTTTTGCTTTTCGCGATAATCTAAAGGATTTTGTTTTTTAATGACATCTGAGATAACTTTAATGGCTACAAATTTTTTATTAAATGCTGTGGCTGTTTGTCCATAAGCTGCACATTCCATATCAACAAGATAATAATCTTTTTTAAAATTGTTTTCAACAATATCAATATCTCCTACCATGGCAAATCTATCAGCCGTAGCACAGCTACCTTCTTTGAGATTTAGATTTTTATAAGGTTTATAGTTAGTTTTATAATAAACTGGTAAATTAGGTAATTGTCCAAGTTCATAATTTGGTAGCGCTGTAATGTCAACATCATAATAGTTAGTTTTTTTTATCAAGAAAACTTCACCAATTTCACCATTAAATGTTGCTCCAGCTGGACCGCAATTAATGATCATTTTAATTCTTCTTTTAAAATTAGAAATAATGTATGATAAAAATAAAGCGGTGTTAACTTTTCCAACGCCAGTAAAAGCAACAAGAAAATTTTTATCCTTGTATTGATATTCGCTAATTTTTTGAAAATCAGTTTTTGTAATTAATTTATGCTCTTTGATTTTTTTAATTTGATTATTTTCAAGAAAAATTTTTGCTTCCATTTTTTCTGCAAAACTAAACAATATCATAAATGATGCCTCAATTTCCTATTTCATATAATGAAAATATCTATATTATTTTTAAATAAATTATATATTTTAAAAATTATTACAAAAAAAATTATTTTTTATTTCACAAATTTTTAAAATAATATTATAATAATAAAGCATTAATTAAGACACCTTGCCCAGGTGGCGGAATGGTAGACGCTACGGACTTAAAATCCGTTGGCTGTAATGGCCGTGCTGGTTCAAGTCCAGTTCTGGGCACCAGATGCGCCCTTAGCTCAGAAGGTAGAGCAAATGGCTTTTAACCATTGGGTCAGAGGTTCGAATCCTCTAGGGCGTACCATTTGTAAAATTCACCGAAATAACCAATAAAGTTTTGGTTATTTTTTTATTTAAATTAGTTCAAACAATAAACGCAGTAATAACTTATAATTAAAATGTTAAAAATCTTATTAATTAAATAATACAAGGAGATCAAATTATGTTTAAAAAATTCGATATTCGATTAGCTCTTAAAAAAATTTTTATAACTTCCGCTATGCTTATGGTGTACTTTTTTGGATTTTTGTGTTTTTCAATTGCATTCGCTATAATTACAGAAAAATCTTCAGTTGAACCTAATAACAAAATGTTATTTTACTTAACTTTTTTATTTGTCCTAATTGTCATTGCTATTATTGCCATGTGGTATTACATCTATGGAATTAAAATAGCAAACGCATTTAAAGATAAGAAGTCAAAATTATTATTTACTATAGCATTTATTCTTTTTCCAATTGGATTTTTCTTTTCTCTACCAGCTTGAGCAAGATTGAAGAAAATGGCGAAACACAATAAATTTCAATATGTAAATAATCAACAAAATAATAATCATTATAATATGTCAAATTCAATTTAAGATTCTAAGATTTAACTTTTGTTAAAATGAAAGTTCAAGCACAACCACGCTTGAACTTTTTAAACAAAAAAACTTTGTCGCATTAATCACATAATATGTAATTTAGTTTTTCTAAGTAAGAAAACTTAATTTAGTGAAAATGCATAAGAGACAATAATGATTGTCCTTTTTAGTAGTTGGCAAATTGGATGATATAAGTTAAATGATTATCATCACTCTAGATTTTTTCGTTTATTATATTATTTTTATTTTAAAGATAAAATGAAGAAATTAGATGCTTAAGTTTTTCTGCTCGTTTTATTAGAAAATATTTTCAATGTATTCAAACAAATGATCATTTGATAGTGGATATAAAAGTTTTTTCTAAAGTTATTTTAACAGTTGTAACTATGAAAAATTCAAAATAAGGAATTGATCTAAATAAAAAAAGTGTCAGCATTTTACATAGAAGTAAATTAGAAAATGCATTTTTTGATACAAAAGTAGTAATATTTAAAAAAGGTAACAGCATATATTATCAACTTAATAGAGTTTGAGTAATTAAGGAAATATAATTAAATTAGCAATAAGTTGATTTGTTTAATTAGCAACTTGTGCATAAACGAACATAAGATTAAAAATTTTACTTGCAATTATATAATGAAAAAAGGAAATTATAGTTGAAACAAAAACAGCTATGAAAATGTAAAATATATAAAACACAAAATAAAAAATAGTAATTATTATCATTATAAATAAAAATTTTAGTGGTTATGATGATAAAGGTTACAATTTAGCACACACATATAGATAGGAAAAGATTAATAAAAAAAATAATAAGATAACCAATATTGTTTCAGGATTTTTAATCGTAATAGGATTAGCATTATTTGCTTTAATTGCCATATTTTTAGTCCCAAAATATGCTAAGGAAACTGCTAGTAATTTCGAGAAATATCGAGATATTTATTTATCATATGTTATAGTTATTTTAATAATTTCGCCACTTTTAATCAATTTTGGGATACTTCTAAAATTAGTAAAAAAATGAGAAATTAAAATTGTCAAAAATAGCAAACATCATTACCTTAGTTATAATGATTTTAGTGATGATAATTCCTGCATGATTGTATGTAAGTGCTATTGTTGGTATATCTAATTCTGACCCATTTATACTTTTTCCCAGAAAAGAAAACTTTAATGATTTAGATAAACACATCATAGTAATGAATAAAAATTTAAACTCATACAAATTTAATTTTGTTCATTTAACACTATTTATTGGAACATTTTTCTACGTGACTTCATTTATTTGAATTCCAATAACTTCAATAAATATTCATAGAATTAATAAAATGAAACATAATTAATTTAAAAAAGAAATCTTCACTTTAAAAATTGATAAATTAGGTTACATAATTTAAACACTCCAAGATAAGGAGTGTTTTTATACTAAAACAATTTTATTTACTTTTCTCATTAATTGCAAAAAGTGGCTTTGTAATTGCTTCAATTTAGTTTATTATCAATAATTGATATAGTTATGAAAAATATTGATCTTATAAAGTTGACAATTTATACTCAAAGATGATATATAAAGAAATAAATACATAGGATTTTCTAATTTAAAGAAAATACAAAAAGATTATAAAACTCCACACTATGTTTTCACGCAATGAGGAGTGAGTGTTTAAATTATTTCACCTAATTTATTGTATTCATGCAGCAAGAAATTTAAAATCACTACACAAATAATTTTTTTAGAAAAATATGGTGATAATTGCCCTTAAATTTTATTCGAATCAAATATGTTACTAAGTTAATCATTGCTATGATAATGAACCCGATTCACAAATATGGGGCAATATCATTAATTTCTTTAACACGACTTAATTGTGTTGCTTCACCTAAAAGTGAAGCACCATATAGTCCATAAGTAATAAAATTTCTAATTGTTTTTTCAAGTTCAAAGCTAAAAAAGGTAATGAAGTCTAGCTTAATTGAAGGCATAATAAAATTATTAAATATTTTGATTTTACTATATCCACGAATTCTTAAATTTTCAATTTTACTTTGATCAATTTTACGAATTGAACTTTCAAGATTACGAGTCATTGAAGCAGCACCATGAATAGCAAAAGCAATAACAAATGGCGCATATGAATTAATGAATAATGATGAAATAATTAAAAATCAACTAATTGTAGGAATGGCTCTAACTGCACTATTAGTAAATCTAAAAGTAATTGATGTTTTATTGCCAAAAAGTTGTTTTGTCATAAAAAACATTTTTAGATATGCAATTAAATAAATTAATAGCAATGATAAAAATGTTAAACAAACTAGTTGCAAAATCATTTGTGCAACACCACCACTAAAGCCCCAAATTACATTTTCTCAGTTAGGATGAAAGAAGTTGTTTATATAATTAATTCCGCTTCCAAAATACGCTTTTTCATTAGTTAAACTCGCAATTCCAAAGCCAATAATAACAATGACTGCTACCACTAAAAAACCAATAATAATTTTTTTAATATTTTGCTGAGTTGCATATTTTTTTAAATCAACCTTTTGAGTTTTTGAGATGAAAAAAAACCGTTTTAAAGAAAAATTAATGATTTCAAGTAAAAACAAGAATAATATTAAGACTATTAGCGGAATCATTAATTCTGAGTAGTTAATATTACGAGTGTTGGGATAAATCAAATACCCAATGCCCAAAAAACTAAATTCAAATAGAATTGAAGATCATCTTAAATTAGATTCAAACGCTAAAAACATATAGTTTAAAAATTTGATTTTTACTTGCGGCATAATCTCAATTCAAAAAGCTTTAAACTTTGAACTTTTATTTCTAGTTAGGTGATAGAACATATTAAAATTACTATTTTCAATTGCTTGTGAAAAATATTCATGTAATCAAATTCAAGTAAATCAAATAAAAATTAACATAATAGCTAATGATTTATCAAACCCAATTTTAAAGAGATAGATAAAGAAAATTTCTGGAATTAATCTTAAGAAAATAATTGCGATTTTAACCGGTATTACAATATATTTAGAATTCATTTTGTAATTTGAAAAATACGCGCTAATAAACGCGCAAATGATGCCAAGGGCGGTTCCTAGAAAAATTATTTTAATACTCTCTCATAAAAATCGAATTGCTAGAATAAATAAGTTCTCATTAAATAATCTACTAAATGAACTAACATTGAAAAAACTTTTTAAATTATTTTTAAAAATTGCTAAACCATTATTCGAGAAACCAAATCCAATGTAATAAATGGAAAATAGTGAAAATGCTACTATGAAAAACAAAAGTAGAATTTTTCACCATAAATTAATTGGGCCTTTTAGTTTTATTTCGTGATGATTAATTTCTTCTCTTCATCATCTTTTAGTTATTTTTATGTTATTCATGTTTTATTTAAATAAATTTTCAAAAGGTAAGATTACCTCTTTTTCTGGGTCAGTGATAATTTTGTAACCATTAAAGCCAACGGTTGGTCCATAATCGTCCTGGTCTTGTTGTCATATCTTTAAAAATGCATTTGCTAAAATTTTTTGCTGTTCAGGACTAAAAACTTTACTGTCAGCGACAACAACATTATATTTTAATGCTTCAGTAGTTGTCAAAAATTCTATTTTAACATTTTTATTTTCTGGTAAATAGTAGTCATAAACTTTGTTAGTTTTAGTATTACTATTGTAAGTGTAAGCAAATGAACCGAGTTCATCAAATACAATGTGATATTTTACATTTGATCCTCGAGCAATGTCACGTGCTTTCATTTCAATATATTTATCCTGATGATTAAGAAGATCTTCGGCAAATGAACTAAATTTATTGTTTTCTAAATTAAAATGTTTTTTAAATAATGCTTCCTGTAAAAATCATTTTGATCCACTATTTCTTTTGCCATGTCCAATTCCGAAATTTCTAAATTTATTTCAATCTTTTTGCTCTCATGCCGATCTTATTTCCTTAATTTCTTCAGAAGTACCTTGAATCATTACTAGACCACGGTAGTATTCAGATAATTGGTCTTTATCAGCGTAGAATTTTTCATAAATGTTGCCATTTCATTGGTATTTATCATCTTCTCATTCATTGTATGGTTTTTCAGCAAATAATTGATATGCTTCTTCAGCAATTTTTACTAAACTATCATCTTTACTACCATTAGAGTATTTCGCATTAAATTTATTCAAATCAAATATTTGTGCTCTTGTCAGCGTTTGAACAATTGGCGTCATAAAATTTTTGTTACTTTTATCATCATTAAACAATGTTGAGGTTACAATACCAATGTTCTGGCTTCCCTTTTTAATGTTCTCGATAATATCAACATTATTGGGTTCAAATTTTACAGAAAAGCTGTTGTTAGTTTTTGTTTGTGCATTATATTCGGCGATAACTTTACTAAAAAACTCTCCTTTTGCTTCGCCAAATCAAGGTTTATCCACTGAAAATCGAATAGTATTTTGACATGCAACTAAAGTAGTTGAAGCTAAAATAGCAGGAGTCGATATTAGAAGTATTTTTCTTAAGGTTTTCATTATGGTAATTTATGCTCCTTTAATTAATTTAGATAGTCATTATTTGACGATAGATTATATTATATAATAAATTTTAGTTCTATTCTTTCCTATAATATTAATGATTAAATAACAAATTTAATGTAATATTATAATATCGAAAAAATAAGTGGGTGTTTATGAATAGTAATATAGGAAAAATTATTAAAGCTAAGGTAACAAAGGTGTGAAAAAATACAATTAATCTTGTTACAAAAGATAATGTTAAATGTTTTTTAAGTATTAACGAAGTGAGTGATTATTATATTAGTAATCTTAATTTAATATTTCGAACAGGTCAAATTCGCGAAGTGCAAATTATTGATGTGATGCCAAGCAAAGAATATGTTGTTTCATTTAAACGAATTCATCCGAAAATGTTAAGAAATCCTTTTTCTTTTAAACTAGAAAAAAATGAACCAAATTTTAAAGGACTTTTAGAATTTACAAATAAAGGAATTAATTATGGCAAGTAGTAAAATAGCTATTGATTTTTCATTTGCTGTTAAAGAAGAATCTATTAATAATTACCATGATCAAATTGAAGAGATAAAAAAACAGATTGCTGCGAACAATATTATTGGTTATCAGTATCTAGGTTGTTTTAATATTTTCAAAAATATTCAAAAAAATGATTATTTAGATATTAAAAAAATTCCACAATGATTAGTTAATGAACATATTGAATATTTAGTAGTCATTGCTCCGCAGCATGTTTGTCTGCAAGCTGAATCATTGATTAAGTTTGTTGGTAAGGATAATGGTTTTGATTCTAAAATAAAAGTTATGTTTGTCAATGAATGCATAAGTGCTCGAGATATTGCTAAATTAACAAGCTTTTTATCAAATAAACATTTTGCAATTAACATTATTTCTCAAAAAGGTGAAACTCTAGAGACACTTTTAATTTTTAGAGAATTAAAGGCTATGCTTTATAAGATTTTAGGTTCAGTTAACGCCAAAAAATATATTTTTGCAACAACAAATAATAATTACGGTAAATTATTTAAAGAAACTAAAATGAATGAATATCGTCATTTTGTTTTGCTTGATAATACAACTGAGAAATTTCTTGGATATTCAGCGGCCATTATGCTACCACTTGCTTGTGCTGGAGTTAATCTAGATAAATATCTAAATGGTGCTAATGCTGCTAATGAATATTTTTCAAAAATGCCATTGAAAAAAAATCCTGCATATCAATATGCTGTTGTTAGAAGAATTTTGTTAAAGAACAAATACAATTTTGAAAATATTAATGTTTATTCAAGCTTTGATGTTGATTTGGCACGACTTTTCAAAATGTATTTAGCAGAATGTGGCCTAAAAAATGAAAATGGAATTTATGTTAACACATCATTGCAAGGATGTGACAATAATACCTTCTCAGAGAACCACACTTCTTCGCCTTTTAAATGCTTTGATACATCAATCATAGTAGAAAATCAACAATACGATTATGAAATATCAATTTTATCTGAACATGATAATGATAATCTTAATTATTTGTCAAAATTAACATATAATAATATAGGAAAAACTATAACTAAAAGCATGCGTGAAAATCATGTTATTATTTATAAAATACCGCATATTATGATAAAAATAAGTGATAATTTTAATGATGACACTATTGGATGGATTATGGCATTTATCCATCGTGCCGCAATTATGTCAGCTTATTTAAGGGAATTAAATCCATTTCAAAATTCGGGTATTGATTCTTATAATATAAATTTAATAAAAAATATTACTGAGTTATCTGGAGGCTCAAAAAATGACTAAAATAGGAATAATAGGTGTCGGTTTAGTAGGTAGTTCATATCTATATGCCTCACTAAATAAAAATATTGAAGCAGATTATGTTTTGATTGATAAATTTATGGATTATGCTTCAGCTCAAGCTCGTGATTTGAATGATGCAGCTTGTTCAATGGCTGACAACGGTTCAACATTTAAAGCTGGTAACTATGAAGATCTAAAAGATGCACAAATTGTTGTAATTACTGCATCAGTTAAACCAAAAGAAGGTGTACTTAAAGACCGTTTAGAATTACTAATTGACAATGCTAAATTAATTAAAGAAATTGGTGAGAATTTAAAGAGAGTTGGATTTAGTGGAGTTACAATTATTGCTTCAAATCCAGTTGACTTAATGGCATGTATTTATCAACAAGTAACTAAATTTGAACCATGTAAAGTAATTAGTTCAGGAACAATTTTAGAAACTGCGAGAATGAAAAAATTCTTGTCAGAAAAAATTAATATTAAAGCTAGCTCAATTACTGGGTTTGTTATTGGAGAGCACGGCGCACGTTGTTTAATTCCATTTTCAAAAATTAGAATTGGTCTAGGTTCATTAAAAGACTGATTAGCAAATAATACCATTGACCAAAAATGATTGCAAAATCTAAATGAAAAAGTTAAAAACGAAGCATTTGAAATTATTTCGGGAAAAGGAATTACTAATTTTGGAATTGGTGAAAATTTAGCAATTTTATGTCAAGCAATTTTAAATGACCGTCAAGTTATTTTATCTTTAGGTGTTAGATTATCTGAAGAGTATAAGCATAGTGGAGTTTACTTTGGATTACCTGTTATTTTAGGCAAAAATGGTTATAGACATTTACCAAAAATTAGATTAGATGAAGACGAACAAAAGATTTTTGATCAATATTCAGGTGAAATGAAGGATACAATTTTCGAAGTGCTAAAAGGCCTAAAAATTAAACCAGATTTTAAATAATAAATAATAAATTATGAACATGCCACTTGGCATGTTTTTATTATGATATAATGTACTTTTTATTTTATAATTATTGTTAATATGGCAAAAGTTGAATTTAAAAATGTTGACGCGAATTATAAAAATTCTAAACAAATAGCATTAAACAATGTTAGTTTTGCAATTGAAGAAGGTGAAATGGTGGCAATAATAGGACCATCTGGTGCCGGTAAGTCAACAATATTTAATAGCATTCTAAGACAGCTTAACATAAGCGGCGGTCAAATTTTGATTGATAATAAAAATATTTATGATCTCAAAAAGCGTGAATGAAAAAAAATTGTTAAAAAAATTGGATTTTTATCTCAGGAAGCGAATGTTATTGAAGATCTCAATGTGTATGAAAATATTTTGCATTTTTATAGCAAATACAAAAATTTCCTTTATTCATGATTAAAAATTTTAAATAAAAAACAAAAAATTGAAATTTATGAAATTCTCGATAAGCTTGGTATTTTTAATAAAAGTTTTACTAAAGTATCGGAATTGAGTGGCGGTCAAAAGCAAAGATTGCAGATTGCTCAATTACTATTACAAGATGTTTCAATAATTTTAGCTGATGAACCAACATCTAATCTTGATATTCAAACGGCTTCAAATGTTTTAGAAATTCTAAACAAAATTTCAAAAGAATACAATAAAACAATTTTGACAAATATTCATGATTTAACTTTATTGAAAAAATACTTTAAAAAATATATTTTTGTGCGTGATGGAAAAATTGTTGAAATTGATAGTACAACAAATTTAACTAAGGCAAAACAAAAAAAACTTTATTCTGATTAATTATTATGTTAAAATTCTACTATTATAAAAAAATTAATGAAAGGTTGCAAATATATGAAAAAACCAGATGGTGAGCGAAGTTACTTAATAGAACAAATTCAATATTTGTTAATCCTAACATTAATTAACTTTTAGCTCTCCTAAATTATAAAAAAGGAGAAGATTATGAATAGATCAACAAAAATGCATAAACAAGAAGCGAAGCGTAAAAAAATTTACGATGAACTTGTTTTTGCTTCAAAATCTGATTCAAAATTACTATTTGACAAATACAATTCAAGTGTCAAGGGTATTGTTGATGATGATATTGTTGAAGAAAACCGTGATAAATACGGTGTAAATAAAATTTTAAAAAAAGGGGCTGATAACGTCTGGAGAAGACTTGTTAGATCGTTTTTTAATTTATTCAATATTATTTTAATTATATTAGCTTTTATTTCGATGATAATTGACATTATTTTGCCGATTGTAGCAAATCAAGGTGAAATTAATTATGCGACAGTAATAATTATTATGACAATGATCTTGCTAAGTAGCATTATTCATTTTGTTCAGGAGCAGAAAAGTGCTTCCAGTGCCCGCCGCTTAATTGAAATAATTGAGACAACGTGTTTGATTGAAAGAAATGGAATTTTAAAAGAAATTCCGATGGATGAAGTTGTTGCTGGTGATATAGTTCACTTAGCCGCTGGAGATATTATTCCTGGTGATGTGCGTATTATTCATGCTAAAGACTTATTTGTTTCGCAATCGTCATTGACAGGTGAAAGTGAACCCGTTGAAAAATATGTAATGATTGATGAAAAAATTTCATATGATAACATTACCGATCGTCATAACCTAGCTTTTATGGGATCAAATGTTATTTCCGGTTCAGCAAAAGCAATTGTTATTGTTACTGGTAATGATACATTTATCGGTCAAGTTGCATCAAAAGTTAATGAAAAACAAGTGCCAACTAATTTTGAACGTGGAATTAAAAAAGTTTCAATAATGCTAACAATTATTATGGCAATTATTATTCCAATTGTTTTCTTAATTATTGGACTAACTAAAACCTCAGTTGAAAAACCTTGAATTGAAGCCCTACTATTCGCAATATCAATTGCTGTTGGTTTAACTCCTGAAATGCTTCCAATGATAGTGACAGCCAGCCTATCAAAAGGCGCAATTGCTATGGGAAAAGCCAAAACTGTCGTTAAAAGTTTAAATTCAATTCAAAATCTTGGTTCAATGGATATACTTTGTACTGACAAAACTGGAACATTGACTCAAGATGAAGTTATTCTTGAGCGTCATCTTGATGTGAATGGCAAAGAAGATTCTCATGTTCTAAAATATGCCTTTTTAAATTCTTATTATCAAACTGGATTAAAAAATCTTTTAGATAAATCAATTATTAAAAGAACACTAGATTTAGCAGATGAGCAAAAATCACTTGATAATCTAGAATTACATTATGAAAAATTAGATGAAGTTCCTTTTGATTTTCAAAGAAAGAGAATGTCAGTTTTGGTTAAACATTTAAGTCATGAAGAAAAAGCTACTTTAATTACCAAAGGAGCTGTTGAAGAGATTTTAAATGTTTGTTCAAAAATTTATTTAGATGGTAAAGTTGTTAAACTTGATAAAAAAATTATAAGAAAAGTTTTAAATAAGGTGCAAGAATTTGGCGAAGAAGGTTTAAGAGTAATCGCTATTGCTTCTAAAAAATCAACAATAGATGCTGTTGGAAAGATTTCAGTTAAAGATGAAGAAGATATGACTTTAATTGGATACCTAACTTTTTTGGATCCCCCAAAAGATTCAGCTGAACTAGCAATTCAAAAACTTCACAATCTTGGAGTTGAAGTTAAAATTTTAACTGGAGATAATCCCTTAGTTACTAGAGCTGTTTGTTCAAAAGTTGGAATTCCTTATAATCGCATTTTATTAGGAAAAGATATTGCCACAATGAGTGATGATCAATTAGCAATTGAAGTTGAAAAAACCCAAATTTTTGCTAAATTAAGTCCTGATCAAAAAGCTCGGATTATAACAGTACTAAGAAAAAACAAACATACTGTCGGATATATGGGTGATGGAATTAACGATGCTCCTGCAATGAAAGTTGCTGATGTATCTATTTCTGTTGACACTGCAGTTGATATTGCAAAAGAATCAGCAAACATCATTTTATTAGAAAAAGATTTAAACGTTTTAGCAACCGGAATTGTTGAAGGTCGTAAAACCCACGCTAATATTAATAAATATGTTAAAATGACAGTTTCTTCAAATTTCGGTAACACATTTAGTATTTTAATTGCTTCAATTCTACTGCCTTTTGTGCCATTAGTTGCTGTACAAATAGTTTTCTTAAATCTTGTTTATGATTTTTGTTGTGGGTCACTTCCTTGGGATAATGTTGATAAAGAATTTATTCAAAAGCCGCGGAAATGAGAGCACAAGTCGATTTTTAAATTTATGTTGTGATTTGGTCCGGTTTCATCAATTGTTGATGTTATAACCTTCGTGGTACTATTCTATGCCTTTGTGCCAAGTGTTGTTGGTTCACAATGAAGTGCAATAACATCAGATGCTGATATGAAATTATTTAAATCATTATTCTGAGCTGGTTGACTAATCACATCAATGTGAACACAAACATTTGTTATTCATTTCCTAAGAACTAACAGAATGCCAATTATTAAATCAAATGCTTCAACAGCAGTAATTATTTCAACAATAGTTGCTGTTGCAATAATTACTTCACTACCTTATATTCCAAAAGTTAATACATATTTATCACTAAGCCCACTACCTCCAATATTCTTTGCTTGACTTGCGATGTTTATGGGAATTTATATCTTTTTAGTTCAATCAACTAAAGTTATTTACAAAAAAATATACAAAGAATTCTTGTAGTGATATTAAGTTATTAATTTATTTTAAACTTACAATTGGGGTTGTAAGTTTTTTATTTACTTTTTTAAAAATAAATTAAAAAAAATACAATCATATGATTGCATTATTATTATTTAATAATTACTCCCGCATTTCGCATAATTTTTAAAGCGTATTTGTGAAATTTAGCTCGGTTATGATTTTTGTTATGAAAAGTATCTACGAGATCTTTATGAACAATAACATCCTTATCGACTTTTATTCCGTTTAAGTATGCTTTTAGTGTTAATGATAATTCTAAAACACATATATCAGTACAACATCCAACAATTTCAAAACTTTGATAATCATTTAATATGCTTTCATCAATTTTAAAAAATGAATTAGTAGAATTTTTATTAATTCGTTTTTTACAGTAATCTTTTAATTCATCAACAATCTCTGATTCGATGCTTTGATTTAAACAATGTAGTGGATAGCATTTCATTTCAATATCATCTTCACTGTGAGCATCGCAGAAGAAGATATTATCCACATTTTTATTAGACTCTAAAAAGGTTTTAATTTTCGGAATAATTTTGGCAATATTCTTATCTGCTAATAAACCTTTTTTACAAAATCCGTTTAACATATCGACAACAAATATAATTTTCTTCATTATTTCTTTAATTATCCCCCTAATTTTTAATTATCTATCGTATTATAAACTCTATTATAAACAATATTATATAATATTAATGGATACATCTTAGAGGGACAGATTTTTTTATTAAATGTTGGTGTATCTAAATTTCGAATTATTATATAAATTTTAAAATATAGGAAAGGAAATACAATGGCCGAAGAACAATTAGTTGTTACTTCTAGTCCTAAGAAAAAGATTGGCTTCTTTTCAGCTATTCTTGTTGTTTTAGGTGGCTCAATTGGTGTTGGGATTTTTCTAAGAGCTAAATCAGTTCTAGAAAACTCAGCTGGCAATATTATTTGAGCATTGGCTATTTGATTAATTGCTGGTTTTGCTGTTATAGCATTAGCTTTAGCATTAGTTGAAGTAGCTTCTGGGCGTAACGACAACTTAGGTATGATTGGTTGGTCTAAAGCATTTAATACTTTGTATATTTACAAAGCTAACAAATTCTTTATGACTTATTTATATTTACCATTTACATACTTCTTTATGCCTTACTACGTTATTGTACAATTTCAGGATGGACTTTCTGGATTTGACGTAGATACAACATTTGGAGGCTCTACAGCAGCTCCTTGACTTTACTTCTTAATCGGACTTGTGTTGACAGTATGAATTTTACTATCAGCCGGATTAAGCAGTAAAGCAGGTAACATTCAAAACTGAATAGTAACAGCTTTCAAATTTATTCCCTTAGTGGCTATAGTTGTTGTTGGTATTTATTTTGCAGCTACTAGAAATACCGCACCAGACGCTGATGGACCATTTTTAAAACCAATCACTAGAGGCGAACTATTTGATGCTCGTTCAACAAGCTTTTTAGGTTTATCACCATTCTTATTGGTATTTTCATCAATTGGTGGAATCTTCTTTGCATTTGATGGTTTCTATGTAAGTGCTGGTATTCAATCAGAAATGAAGAATCCAGAAAAAACCCCAGCTGCTTTAGTTATCGGATTACTATCAATGACCATTTTATACATGTTTATTGCTGCTGCTATGACTTTAGGAGCAAAAAGTGGTGGATTCTATGACTATGGTGCCAAATTGAAAGACTTAAAATTAGGCTGAATATTCGGACTAATTAATATCTTTATTTCAATTGGTGTTATTGGTATTCTAAATGCCTTCACAATGTGAGCAACAAGATGAGTTGAAGATCTAATTAGAGAAGGAGAAATGTTTGTTCCTGCAAGAGCATATAGATATTTAAAAAATTCTAAATACCCTGTTGTTGGAATGCTATTCTGTTTCTTACTTTCATTACCATTAATGATTATCTTCACCGCAATCGGTGCATATGCATACATTGGTAGTGGATATGACCCAATTTACGGTTACAAAATTAATAACTTATTAACCTTTGCTGACTTAATGGCAAACTGAATGGCAGTATTCGCATTTGCATTTATTGCTATCGCAGTTCTTGGTGCTATTCAAAATAGAAAGAAACACTTCATTGCAGTTAAAGAAAATAAACACACTATCTGAGCAGGTTACACATCTGTAATTATTGTTCTAAGTGTTCTAATATTATTAATGATTGATCCATTTATATCAATCGGTTTAAGTGCTGCAGAACATTCAAGATTAATTGCTGCTAAAGCAAAAGAGGCTGATATACAAGGAGCTAGAGATAGCTTAATTGGAAACTCAGCAACAGCAGCTCTATTCGTAATATTCGTTGTAATAATGTTCTTATCAACATACATTGAAAAAGTTATTGCTGATAGAAACAAAGTAAAATATGACAGAGTTCTTTCTGGAAAAATTTGCGAATGTGAAATAGAAAACTGATGTCCATGTAAACTTGCTTTATTAAAAGAATCAGCTGAATTAAATGATTTAGTTCTAAAAACATACGCCGAAGCTCGTAGATAATCTTCAAAAAATATAGACTAGTGCTTTTTGGCGCTAGTTTTTATTTCTATTTATTTGAATAATTTATAGTAAAATAAAACAAATAAATAATTTGAAAGGTTAAATATGCTATTAAAAAACAAAAAAAATCAAAATCAAAGTAATTTGATTGTTGATAAAGAAAAATATTTAGGCACAGATATTCATAAAGGATTAAATATTGAAGAAGCTAAATCTCGGCAAGAAATTTTTGGAAAAAATGAGATAGCAGCGCCTAAGAAAATTAACCCATTCATTGCCTATATTTCACAATTTAAAGATATTCTAGTTATTATTTTGCTTTTAGCAGCATTATTATCCTACATATTAGCAATTGTTGATGGAGTGCGGGGAAATTGAAATTGATCTGAAAATAATAATCGCTTATTAATTCAATTTATTGAACCGTCAATAATCTTGCTTGTAGTGCTCACGAATTCTGCAGTTGGTGCTGTCCAGGAAATCAAAAGTGCTCAAGCCATTGATGCTTTGAGAAAATTAAGTCCACTACAAACTAAAGTTATTCGAAATGGTAATTTAATTGTTATTGATGCTATTGATGTAGTAGTTGGCGATATTGTACTTGTTGAATCAGGTGATATTATTCCTGCTGATGGTCAACTTTTAAATAGTTCTAATTTAAGTGTAATTGAAAGTTCTCTTACTGGTGAAAGTGAACCAGCACAAAAAGATCATAGTGCAAAAGTTGATATGTCGCTTTCAATGGCAGACCGTAAATTTATGGTTTATTCATCAACAATTGTTGCAACCGGAACTGCTCATTTTATTGTAACCGAAATTGGTAAGCAAACGGAAATTGGTAGAATCTCAAATTTAGTTAATAATCAAAAAGAAACAATGAGTCCACTTCAAATAAAAATTACTAAGTTAGGAAAAATTTTTGGATATGTTGGATTGGGATTGTTTGCTTTAAGTTTACTAGTTCAAATTATTTTTCAAGCAGCATCAGGAAATTCATTTAATAGCACAATTTTTTGAAGCACATCTATCGTTAATGCCATATCGCTAGCGGTTGCTGCAATTCCGGAAGGACTAATTGCTTTCTCATCAATTATTTTAGCAATCGGTGTTCAAAGAATGGCCAAGAAAAAAGCAATCGTAAAAGATTTACTGGCAGTGGAATCACTAGGAAGTTGTGCAATTATTTGTTCTGATAAAACTGGTACATTAACTCAAAATAAAATGTCAATTATTGATTACTATGATGGCAAAAATATTAATTCTGAAAATAAACTAGATAATCAAATTATTAAAAAAATTATTGAATATGGATCACTTTGCTCTGAAGCAAATCTGATTGTTGAAAATAATGAACATAAAATAGCTGGCGATCCTACTGAAATTTCCTTCCTTTATGAACTTGAAAATCAAAATGAAAATAAATATAAATCAGAATTATCACAAAAATATCCACGGTTATTTGTTATTCCATTTGATTCTGATCGTAAATTAATGACAACCATTAATAAAATCGATAATCAAAATGTTGTTATAACTAAAGGTGCGCCCGACATTCTTCTTGCTCAGTGTTCAAATTTAAGTAAAAAAGAGTATGAACAAGCTATTCATGTAAATAACTTATGGTCATCAAAAGCTTATCGAGTTTTAGCAATTGCTTCAAAAGTTATTGATGATAAATCACTTTCTGAGATTAAAGACCAGGATAATCAAAACAATCTTGAATCTAATCTTTCATTCATCGGCTTAGTTGCCATGATTGATCCCCCAAGAGAATCGGCAAAAATGTCAATTCAAGAATGTGTTGCAGCCGGAATTAAACCAATCATGATTACTGGCGACAGTATTAATACTGCTATGGCAATTGCTACTGAACTTGGTATTTACTCAAAGGATCGAGATCTTGCAATTTCTGGTTCTGATCTGGATAAAATTTCAGATGAAGATTTAACGGCAAATATCGAAAAATATTCTGTTTATGCGCGAGTAAAACCTGAAGATAAACTAAGAATAGTTAGCGCCTGACAAAAACGTGATCAAGTTGTTGCCATGACTGGAGATGGTGTAAATGATGCTCCAGCTTTAAAAGCCGCTGATATTGGATGCGCTATGGGAATAACCGGAACTGAAGCTTCAAAACAAGCCGCTAATATGATTTTAGCTGATGATAATTTCTCAACAATTGTTCATGCAGTTGATAACGGGCGAACAATTTATCAAAAAATAAAAAATGTTATCCAAAATCTACTAATTACATCAGTTGCTGAAATTATTCTAGTCTTCTTCGGTTTATTAATTTTTAAAGCAGTTTTTTCAACTCAAGAATGAAAAGCCGCACTAGGAGATCAAGAATTATATATTCTTTCTGCTACACAATTATTATGAATTAATTTATTCACTCACGGAATTCCGGCAATTGCCCTTGGATTACAAGATTCAAAAGAAAATTATATGAATCGCCGCCCAATTTCTAAATATGAATCCATTTTTGCTAAGGGAATGGGCATCAATACTTTATGACAAGGTATATTAATTGGAATACTATCTTTAGTTGCTTATTATTTAGGCGCACTATATGCCCTAAAAAACAATAATGGGCAAAATATTCTACAAGCTGGTTCAACTTTAGCTTTCTTAGTTTTAGGAATTACTGCTGCATTTAATTCAGTAAATTTAATGTCAAAAAAACCACTTATGCTCCTAAATCCACTATTTTTCTGAAAAGTTTATTTATCAGTTATTTTCTCAATCTCATTTTTATTACTTGTTGCTTTTGTCCCTAAAATTGCTTTAGTATTTAATGGTTATGAAAAATTTGCATCTGAACCTACATTAATTGCCTATGGATTAGGATTGCCATTAATTATTATTCCAATCTATACAATTAAGAAATTAATTTTATACAAAAAACAAATTAGTGAAGCTAACCATAAAATTACTCATTTTGAATTAATTCTTAGACCAAAGCAAAGTAAATTAAATCGCAAATAATTGTTTTAATATTCTAAAAAGCAGTAGCTCAAAGTTCACTGCTTTTTTTATATCTTAGCTTATAATAACAAAATTAATTGTGATAATAATTTATGAAGAAATTATTTCATAATTGCTTATCATTTTTTATGATGATATTGGGTTTTCACAGTTAAAAATGGCTCTTATTTTTCATAAGAAAATGTCATAATTTTTATTCAATAATTATTTTTTTATTATAAAAATATTAATATTTCATAATGCTATAATTAAGGTTATAAAAATAAAAAAAGGGGATACAATGAAAAATTTATTAAAAGAATATATTAAAAAAAATAATGAAATTACTGTCTTTGATTTTAATAATGATCAAAAGCAAATGTGCATTGAAATTTTAAAGAATGTAAAAAACGAAAAAGAGCTGCAAAATGTTTTTCAGTTTTTAGTGCAAAGAGTTAAAACTGGATTCAAATTTGACATTGCACCAACTACTGATTCAAAATCTGTAGTAGTTTTAGAATATGATAAAGAAAAATCATTTTCAAATGTACTTAAGACATCTGAAAATGAAAATACATTAATTATTGGTGAAAACTATGACGCACTAAAAAATTTACTAGTTTTAGAGAGAGAGCAGGGCTTGAGTATAATTATGATGTAATTTATATTGATCCCCCATATAATACCGAATCAGCAAAATCTGATGGCAATACTGTGGCTGATGATAAAGAAGAAATCGCGGCTTCAAAATTTGTTTACCGTGATAAATTTAGTCGCAATGGCTGACTTAACATGATGAATGAAAGATTAATAATGGCAAGAAAGCTCCTAAAGGAAGACGGAGTAATTTTTGTTTCAATTGATGACAGCGAACAGGCATATTTAAAGGTATTAATGGATGAAATTTTTGGCGAAGAGAATTTTGTGACAAATTTTTTATGACAAACCAATTCATCAAGTATGAAATCCACTAATTTTGTTAAAAGTAATTTTGAATACATTCTTTGTTATGTAAAAAATATTTTTAAAACAAAAGGTTTTAGCAAGCAAAATACAACAACAATGGAATTTAATAATATAGACAGCGATCCGAAAGACAATTGATTTAGTAGTAATGCCACATATAAATTTAATGAAAACAATCCAAAAACATTTTCAATTAAATTACCTAATGGAAATAATATAGTAAGAACATGACGTTTTACAAAAGATGAATATCTAAGTAAGAAAATCCCTTTATATTTCAATGGAGACAATGTACCTAGAATTAAAATTTATGAAAGTGAGTGAATTACAAAAAAACCATACACCAATTTGCTTATGAATTTTAATCTTCAAAATAAGTGGATAACAGACGAATATAAAGAAAATATGTTGAATGACATTGCAATTATAGATTCTTTTTCAATAGCTAAAAATAAATTGAATTCGATAATGCCAGATAATGAGTTTTCAACTCCTAAGCCAGAATCGTTAATTAAATACTTAATAAATCTTCATACTAATAAAAATGCTCGGGTTCTCGATTTTTTTGCCGGATCTGGAACAACAGGACATGCTGTTTTAGAACTTAACCGTGAAGATGGCGGGAATAGAAGCTATACTTTAGTTACTAACAATGAAAATAATATTGCTAAAAAAGTTACTTATGAAAGATTATATCGTATTAATAATGGAATTGGAAGTGAAGGCGAATCATTTCCATGAGCTGAAAAAAATGAACCTTATAACAGTTCATTAAACGTCTTTAATCTAGTTAAATTCAACACCGCTATCGACAATACTGAAGATACTAACAAAAAGATTAAATTGAAATTCTTAGAATCGGCGTCGTATTTCGGAATTAAAAAAAATGACATCTCTGAAAAAGATTTATTAACTGATTTATTGTCATTAGAACCTTTAGAGGAAAATAATAATGCAACTAACTAGTGTACAATTAAGAGCAGTTGAAGAATTGATTAATAATTTTAGTGAAAGTTATAACTTTAGCGAGTGTGGCAAAGATAAAAATACAATCGAATTTAAAGCCCCAACTGGATCTGGCAAAACATTTATGCTTGCTAATTTTATTGATAGAGCAATTACTTTTAATCGCGAATTTAATAGTAATCAAAAAATTATTTTTGTCATTGCAACACTTTCATCTGCTGATTTGCCAAAGCAAATGGAAACTAATTTAAGAGACTATGCAATTTATTTAAATAATCGTGATGTAAATATTCAGCGTTATGAATCGCCATCAATTAGTGATAAGAATCTGAAGGATCGAGAATTTAAATTTCTAGCCGAAAATGAAAAAGTAATTATTTTTGGTTCATCTTCATTCGGTAAAAATCGCATTTTTACTGAATACGGAATTCTTGATGCTTTTCTTGACCAAATTAAAAATGAAGATTATAAATTAGTTTATATTCGTGATGAAGCCCACTATGGTGGTGATGGTAAAAAGACATCGAAAGAATACGAAACTAGGTTTGAATCGAAAATTCAAAACGCCGCTAATTTTATTCTAAAAATGACAGCAACCCCAAAGGGCGCTAATAAACAGGTGATTATCACCGAAAAGCAATTAGAAGAAGATAATATTCAACTTCTAAAGCGTAATCAAAAATATAATTTTGGAATTGACAATCTTGAAGAAGATGAAATTAGCAATATTCATATGCTAAATCAAGCTTGTCAACAATTCAAGGTTTTAAAAAATGAATATTATAATGACCGTGAAAAAGAACCGGGATTATTTAATATTAATCCAGCGATGTTAATTCAAGTTTCTGATAAACGAAAAGAGAAAGAGTCGGAATTTGAAAAAAATATTCAAGAGATAATTGAATGTTTAAATGTCAATAATCTTACCTATGCAAAGTATTTTAGTAGTGATAAAATTGACTCAGATCAAAGGAATATTAAGAGTCTAAAAGATATTTCAAAAGATAGTTCTGATATTGATGTCATTATCTTCAAAGTTGGACCTGCAACTGGATGAAATATTCCCCGAGCTTGTATGCTTGTGCAACTAAGAAATGTGTCTTCTGATACTCTAAATGTTCAAACAATTGGGCGAATCAAAAGAAATCCTAAACCAGGATATCCATTTGAACCATCAAGTGTTGCAAATGATTATTATGTTTATTCTAATAATTCATCTTATAAGCGTGAGGTGGCAAATTTTAGATTAAGACCAGAATTTGAAAAAATTAATTTTGCTACTGGAAATATTAATAAAGAGCTATTATCGGAAGCGGTTAATAATAAAAAATACCATGATGATGTTTTAGCGATATTTTCACAAGAACAAATTATTAAATTTGGCAAAGATTATCTAAACCATTTTAAAAAGTATGGTTATTTAATAGGCAAAGAAGTGGAAATTGCCGATGGTGGTAGTAATGTTAAAAAGAGTTTAATTGAACAAAAAATTTTTAATTCAATTCAATTAGAAAAATTTGTTCTTGATTTTAAAGTAGCTAATAAAAATTTATTTAAAAGCACAATTATTAATAGCATTAATAGCTGATTTTATAGCATCATCGCCAATAACAACAACAATAAAATTTCACTTTATCTATTCTGATATATTGTTGCTAAACATTATTTAAATGCCATTCGCAAATGTTATAAAGATGCCATTCAACGTTTATCACTTTCCGATAATATTAAAGAATATATTATTAGATTCTCTAAAACCTTACCCATTAATCATTATGTGTATATTGGGAAAAATAATTTAAAGGAAATTGAGACATTAAAATTAAAATATGGCTATTTAAATACCATTAAAAAAGAAGAAAATAAACATTATTTTGATAGTAACCCTGAGTTAAATTTTGTTTCTAATGTTCTTAAATATTTAAATCAAAATCATGAATATGAGCATCTTAAAATATGGTCAAAAAACCCCGTAATTAATGGGATGAGTTTTGAATATTACACCGAAGAGAACGATATTAAAAATTCATATCCTGATTTTATCTTTATATACAAAGGACATCAAATTCTAGTAGAAATTAAAAGTTTCGAAAATGACTATGATCCACAAAAATCGACGAAATTAATTGAGGCCTACGAAAAATATATCGAAGATCATATTTCATCAAATTTCGACCATAGTCTTTCATTGATTTTAGCTTATGTTAGTGGTAAAGAATCGGAATATATGTTGTTTAGAGGTTCAAGTACAATTAAAAACGTTAAAGAACTATGTCAATCAGAAAATAATATTGCATCACATAAACTTGAAAATATTTTTGAAAAAATTAATGAGTATATTGACTCAACAAAATAATTTTAAAAATTATATCTATAGCTTTAATTCTAATTTAGGTCAAATAATTTAAAAATTCACCCCACGTTGTGTGGGGTTTTATAATCTGGTTTTTTATTCGTTATAAATTATAAAATTTTATTTATTTGCTAATTTCACTATATATTATTTTGAAATTTAAGTTGTTGTATTTTATAAGATCGATATTTTCTTGCCGTAAATTGGCAGATAAATATTTTTATTTTTTATTTTCTAATGATTATCTTTTAATTGGCATTAATTGTTGACGGTTATGCTTTTCTAGAAAATTTTCTTACTTTCATATCTAACTTACATATTAGTGAGATTGTACTTTTTCATAGCAATATTTGTTATCGATAATAACCTGAATTAAAGCAATTTCAAACTCATTTTTTGTAATTAGTTTGCAGTATTTTAGTTTCATCAAATGAAAATTGTTTTAACATAAAAACACCCCTTATTATGGAGTGTTTAACTTCGGGCAATTTTTTTAATTTGTGATTTCGGTAATACCGAACTTTTTAAAAACAAAGGCTCACACTTTACAATTCTATTTGCTATTCTTAATATATTATTGCTAACAGTAACATATTTAAAATTTATTAAATTTATTGTCCCATCATCATTTAAATTTGCTTCAATGAAGCGATATTCATTCATTCCTGAGCATAACAAAGTATCTATTAATATTTTATTAATTTCCTTAGGATTTATTTTAATAGATTTTAAACATTTTGATATTTGAGTTTTATAATCTAACAATGTTATTATTGCGTCAAATTTTTCTGACTTTAAACTATTTATTAAATATAGTTTCATTATATTTTCCTTATTTTCTTTTAATTATCTTCTAAGAATTAGTTAAAAAATTAAATAATATTTGTTTATAAACTTTAAACCATCTAAAATTAAATCATGAGCAGTTTTTATATCTGTTATAACTTGTGTATCAACCGAATTTTCTGATCAATGAGAAAATGCATGTCTTGTTTCATTGTATCTATTATACAACTCATTTAGATATTCTCTTTGGTTTGAAGTTAAACTTTTTTATTTTTATTATATTCAAAAGCAGTTTGATAGATTTATAAATATAAAAATATTTGTCAATCTATAATAAATAAAATTGTTAGCTATTCAATTCATTAAATTTTTTGATTTTTATGCCGACCTGATTTACCTGCTTTAGGTTTTATTAGAGTTATATAAAATGTATTTTTTTCAGTGACTTTCTTTATCTAAACTGCATATTAGTGAGATTGTACTTCCATTTTTCATAGTAGTATTTGTTATCGATAATTGAACTGAATTAAAGTAATTTCTAGTCCAATTTTTGCAATTGGTTTGCAGTATTTTAGTTTTTATTAAATGAAAATTGTTCAATACAAAAACACTCCATATTTAGGAGTGTCTAAATTATGTAGATTTATTTGAGTAGAAATTTAATTCATTTATTTAGTTGTTATTTGTTTTAAGTTGTTAATGCGATTAATATTTACTGAAGTTACCGATATTCAGAATATAGAAGTCACGTAGTAAAATGTTCCACAAAATAGTATTAGGTGATGATCAATAAAAAAGTTTATTAAATATGGATTATTCCTCATTTTTGCATTCTCGTCAACCACTGCATTAGTAGTTTCTGAGTAGTTAAATGATGTTACCCCCATAAATGCGAAAAAATAGAACCAAGTAAAAGGTAATATTCCGCAAATCATGATAATTAGTGTAATTACATTTGCAACTTTTGAATTTTTTAATTTCTCAATTTTTCTAAGCAGTAAAAACAGTCCGACACTTATAAGAATTGCTGAAATTGAAGGAACCACTAAAACATAAAGTACATAATGAGATCTTTTTTCATCAGTTAATCTCGATAGGAAATCGTAAACTATACTTTTAATTAGAAATATTGAAATCAAAGTAAACAGCATTATACCAATGGTAATAAGTACTGCTGAAATGATACTATCTTTTTTGCTATTTTTTGTCATAAATTTTTTCCTTTCAGTGGCTTTGGTTAAATTTTGCCAAGTTATCAATAAAATATAATTTTTTCCCTTGCATATTTTTAAAATTAATCACCACATAGTAAGTATTATCATTAATTATAGTTCATATACAAATATCGATATTAGACATTAGCTTAAAATCTAGCTTTTTTGTAAAAAAATGCTCTTAATTTACAAAAAAATGGTTATTTTTGATAAAAATTTACTTTTTAATATTTCCATTAAATAAATTTGAGTATATTTAAAAATTTCTACTTATATGTTTATTAAATTTCTTAGTTGTTTTAATATTTAAAATTTATTAAAATTACTAAAGAATTAGAATTATTAACAATAAATTGGCTAAATAGTAATTTTGTTTTTCAATTTTTTAATAAAATCTTGAGTATTATTATTAAATAAAAATATAACCATTAAAGCCAACAGAACTGTAGCGAAAATGATGAATATTAGCAAAACATTTTTTTTTCATTAATTCTTATCTATCAGTTTTTTAAATAAATTATGTTTGAGTTTACTATAGATTTTTAAATTTATTGTCGCATATGATTAATAATTTTAATTATTGGCTATAAAAAAATAGATATTTAGCATTATTTTAAAATTTGCAGTTTTCAAGAATTTATATGTTTATATTATCAAACTTAATAATATATTAATTTACTTACAATAGATTGACAATTTTTTTGTTCAATGAGAAATACTTATTATTTGAATTTATAATCTATATTTTTTATAATTATTCCCCAATGATACTCACTATTTATTGATTTAAAAAATATTTATTCAAATTTTTATTTTTTTATTTATTATTGTTAAATAAATGCTCTTATTTTATAGTAAACTTTATTATATATTTAATTCAATAATAGCAAAATTTAAATGAAAAAGAGGAAAAAAATGAAAAATAAAAAAAATGACAATGTACTTATTTTTGGAATGGAAAATTCTAAGGAATTAGCAGATGACATTGGCAAGTTTTTAAAACGCGAAATTATTCCAGTACAAAGAACAATTTTTTCAGATGGTGAAAGTCTTTTATATTCAGATACAACTGTAAGAAATAAAACTGTTTTTGTTATATGTAATACTTCAAAGCCTGTAAATGACAATATGATGAATTTATTGATATTTATTGATTCTTTAAAAAGGGCTAGTGCCAAAAGAATTATATGTGTTTTAACTTACTATGGTTATTCACGTCAAGATCGTAAATCATCAGGAAGACAACCAATTACTGCAAAATTGGTTGCTGATCTATTAGAAGTTTCAGGAGTCGATAAATTAATTACTATTGATTTACACAACCCTTCAATTCAAGGTTTCTTTAACATTCCTGTTGATGATTTAAGGGGGAGATTTATTTTTTCAAATGAACTAAGAAAACGAAAAGAAAAATTTGTAATTGTTTCTCCAGATCATGGTGGAGCAGTTAGAGCTCGTCAACTTTCAGAACTTTTAAATAAAGAAGATCAAATTGCCATCATTGACAAGAGAAGAACAGCACCTAATGTATCCGAAATCATGGGGGTTTTAGGTAATGTTCACAATCAAAATGTCATTATATACGATGATATTATTGACACAGGCGGAACAATTTTAAATGCAGCAAAAGTTTTAAAAGAACAAGGTGCTAAAAAAATTGTTATTGCTGCAACACATGGATTATTCTCGCGTGGTTTTGAAATGTTTGAAAATAGTGAAATTATTGACGAAGTAATTATTACAAATTCGATTGCCCATTCTAATCTAAAGCATTTTACTAAACTACGTGAACTTTCAATGGCAGAATTTCTAGGAAAGGTTATTGAGGCTAATATACAAAATACATCAATAACCGAAATATACGATGCTTACAGCAGTCAAGACTCATAGTCTTTTTAAAAGCTATTTAAAGTCCGGTAATGATAAAACATTCTCACAATTACATCAATACTACGAGTTAATTGAAGAAGAAAATAAAAATTATAATTTAACTGGCTTTTATGATGAGAAACTAATACAAGAGGGTATTGTTGAATCAATACTGATTTTCGATAAAATTAACAGCGAAATATTTGCCTTTGAAAATAAAGCAGTTCTAGATATTGGTTCGGGTGCCGGATTTCCAATCATTCCTTATTTTATCTATAACCCGCAATTTGAACTAACAATTTTTGAACCTCAACAAAAACGAGTAAATTTTCTAAATTTAGTTATTAAAAAATTAAATTTAAAAAATATTAAAGTTGAAAACATTCGAGCTGAAAATTCACTTGCGAATGAGAAATTTGATTTCATTAGCGCAAGGGCTGTTAGCGAATTAAAAAATTTAGTTGAAATTTCTCATCATCTTGGAAAACTTAATTCAACTTTTTGTTTTCTAAAATCAAAAAATTATTTAGCAGAAATTAATAATGCTAAATGAATCACTAGTAAACTAAACATAAATTTTCAAATTTTAAAACTCAATAAATTTTTTGAAATTGATAATGTTTTAGTATACTATAAAAAAGTCAATAAAACCCCGCAGGATATACCAAGAAACTGATCTCAAATTATTAAAGACAATCTAACTAAAATTCAAAAAAATTAGTTGTTGTCTTTTTATTTACATAAAATTTATAATTTAATGTTGTTTTTTTATGTAAAAAAATCATTCAAAAGCAAAAAAAGCCAATTTATTTAGCAAAAGTATATAATTCTTATTATTTTTATTTAACTAGAAAGGACCGAAATGCGCAGACTATTTAAGGAAGTGTTCAAATCTCTTTCCAAAAATAAAGTAACATTAATTTGTTTAACAATATTAATATTTTTAACCACATTTTTGTTTACCCTGTTAAATGACGTAAAGACAAGTTACTCATCAACAATTAGATCCTATGATAAAGTATCTAAATTACATGATTTAATAACCGATTTAGATGTTAACCCATCAGGTATAGCTCCTAAGTCCGGTTTTAATCAAATTGGTTCTGATAATATCACTGAAGTGAAAGAACCAGTTAAATTTGAATCATCACGAAATGGATCAAATTTTTCATACTCAATTAATTTGCCAGAAGCAGATGAAAATTATATTAAACTAAAAAATAAATTTGATGGATGAAATGTAGCGCAAAATGATTACTACATTCGTACCGAAGATTTTATGCGGTTTGTTTATGAAAAAAAATATGGCATTTCAAGTGTTGATTTTGAAATTCTTAAAGAAAATCCAAACGCTGCTGATATAAGAAATTTTACTTTTCAGGGCACTAGCCGCTTTTTTAATTTGTATAGAAAAGTTGGCAATAAATTTGAAGAAGTAACTGAAGATAAAATAGTTAGCGCAAATGATCAAATTACTTTAGTTAGAGATATATCTTTAGGTCAATTTTTGAATATCGCATATTCTGAAAGGGATAGCCGCGACGTTCCAAAAAATTTTGATTATATTTATTCATCATCACCGCTATTTATTAATACTCAAACTAAGCAAGCATCATTTTCAACCATTGAATATGATAAGTGAAAAGCTGAAGGATCATTAGCTACCATTGCCGGTGAAGATGTTTTACTATTAATGGGATTTGAAAAAAATAATGGCAGATATATTTTTAATAAAGACAAACAATCAACCTCAGATCTAAAACTTGAGGCAAACTTTAAAACTGAAAATAAAAAAATTGATCCCAATGATAAAATTCAAAAAACCTTTACCTTAAATAATTATTTGAAAACTCATAAAATTGCTTCAAAATCATTTAAAACAGTTGAACTTGCTGCTAATAAAACTTATAAAATTCCTAATGATTGAGTTAGAAAGAGTGAAATTAATACTTTCTATAATTGATTCCGTTATACACTAAACTGAGATGAAATAGAAGATGAAAATAATTCGAATTGAAAAGGTTCATATTTAAAATTTATTTCTACTTTAAAACAAAATGATCTTAAAAAATATCGTGATATTGGTTATTTCTCTTATTGAAATAAAACAATTGAGACAAAATATCAAATTGGTAATCAAAGTCCAAAAACTATTGTCCAAACTATTCCAATTGAATATGAAGATTTAACTCAACCATTTGTCTATGCCTGAACCGGTGGATCATTTAATAAATTTATACCGGATAAAAAAGCTAATACTAATAGCACTGTTTATTCAAATATAAAACAAATTGAATTTCAAAAGTTTGGCTCAGACCAAGATATTAGTAATGAAGAGTTTAATAGTATTATCAACAGTGAAAAACTAAAAGATCAACAAGAATTTGTTCGTGATAGTGCTACTAATTTTGCAAAAACATCAATTATTAATGATATTAGAAAAAAAGTTGGTCCTGAAAACATTGGAATTAGACAAAGTTTAACAGTTGAAAGCGTCGAAGATAGAACTACAAGAAAAAATGTTTTTCACTTTGTTAATACCGGTGACAAAGATAACAAGATTTTGGGAATAAAACAAAATGTTGGAAAACTATACGATGAAACTTTAAATCCTTCATTGCTAAGTAAATCAATTGAAACTAAGAATATTGAAAGTTTTATTCTAAAACCCGACCCAAATAGTAAAGTAATTCAAAAAATTCCATCAGTGTATACATTGCTAATTATTGATTCAATTTTTAAAGCTTTTACTCCTGATAGTCGATATTTCAATGCTGATATTCGTTTTGTTGATTATTACGACTATTTACCTAATACTAAAATTCCATATTTGATTAATGGAAAAATATTGCTACTAACCACTGAAGCTGATGAGCCTAAAAACCCAAATGGTGCTTCAATTGTTGGGGCAATTGCTATGCCAAAACAAGGACAATTCATTTTACTTCAAAAATCTGAAATTCCAAATTTTAATAATAATAAAGTTTGAAATAAAGTTATAGTTGGTAAAGAATCATTTACTTTGCAAGAATTATATGATTATCTTGTAAAACAAAAATATACCATCCGTGGAGAAATTGGTAAAAATGGTTGAGCTAAAATTGACCCATTTTTCAAAAACTCTATCAGCCTACCAATTGTTTTTGGGTCAATTTCAAATGACTTAACACAAGAAATTGTGCAAAAGAAAACTATAAATGGGCTAATTGAAAAAATTAAAAGTATTATCCTAAAATCAGATTTTGGTAAGGTTTTTGCTAAAGATGATGCTAACCGGATTTTAAATGCTTTAACCCAAAGTGTACAAGTTAATGGTTTCCACAATTTACTAGCAGCTGCTAAAACTAATCAATTTATTTTAGAAAAAGTTGTTTTTGATACGATTAAATATATTATTAAACCAGCTAATGGTCAAAATTTTGATTATGCTAATACTAATGCAAATATTTTTATTAAGAATTTCTTAAATAGCATAATTGATTATCTAAAAAATCAATACCAATCATCTGCTTTGAGTAAAGAAAAACGTGATGAATACTTAATCGAACAAATTAAAAAAATTGGTCGTCTTTCGGGTATTGGTAATATTTATGTTATTCCACAATTAAAGATAAGATTAACTGATTTATTTGATTATATAAAAGATAAAGATTTAGTATTTGATGCTTTTAAAGATGTTATTAACTCAATTGACTTTATTAAATTTTCAGCTATTATTCAAGATTGATATGATAAGCATCCATATGCTCCATTTACTACAATTGATAAAACATATTGAACTCTGTCAAATCATAGAGCAACACTGAGCTTTATTCAATCAATTGATGAGTATCAATTAAAAATTGGGCTAGGTAAGATTATTGATAGTATTGATTTTAAAGGATTTTTAGATCCTGAATCATCTCGTAGTATTTATCAAAAATGATTACAAGCCAATGCTGCGGCTAATGTTAATATCAGCGAAGAAGACAAACAAAATATTAGTAGTATTTTCAAAAAAATTAGTGCTGATAAAAGTAGCTCATATAACAATATTAATGAAGGATTAAAAGAATTAATTAGTAATATAAGTTTTAGTAAATTTTCTGATTCTCTTTCAAAATTAATTAAAACTCAAAAATCAACTATTACAGCTAATAATCGAATCTACAAAGATTACCGAACTGAAATTTTATCTCAAGCTGATTATCTAGCATCATTCCTTTCATCGCTAAGTTCTGCTGGAAATGATGTTTCACACGGTAAAATTAATCAAATTCAACAAGCAATAATTAAGATCCTAAATCTTTCATCAAAAACCAAAAAAATTAGTCAAATTATTGATATTGTAATTCCTGATAGCGACCCTGATAAAATTTCAGTTTTTGACTTATTGAACATTCAAAAATTTACTTTTCCTGAAGCCAACACAAACAATATTTCAAATAACGCTTCTGAAGTTGATCCTTACGAAATTTCATTTGTTGATAGAATCATTTCAAAAACAAAAAATGCAATTAAAAATAAATCATTAATTTCATTAACCAGTGGCGAATACAAATTTATCGTCGATTATGTTTTAGCAAATAATTTTGAGCTAAGAGATCCAAATAAAATTTTAGAAAAATTAGAAGTTTATCGTTCGCTACTAACAAGAATCCACATTAAAAATTACAAATCAAATGGTGTATATAGTTTTTCTAGTGGAGATAAAGATGTTGCTTCATATGGAGATTTGGCATACCGTTCAGCAATATTTAATGATAATCCAGAAGTGAAATCAAAACACCATTCAATTTTAAAATTAGCACACTCAACATTAGAAAATCTATTTGTTTCAAAAATTATTAAAAATGATAACGATATTATTAAAAATGAATTTGTTTTATATAGTTTTTGAATTAAATTAGCTTACTATTTAAATAAACTAGGTGATGTTGAAGAGAATATTGTTATTGATCAAGAAACTAATGAAAGATATATTCAAAAAAGCTTTAAGAAAAAATATTTAACATATGATCAAATTCGTGAAATTTTAATTTCTTTATTTGAAATTTCAAAAGATCCTGAAATTATTAAAGAAATGGCTAATTATGATGCCGTTATTAATCAAATACCTGGATTTGGATTTTTAGGTGGTAGTGATTCATTTTTAAAAATTGCTTACTCAAATGCTCATACCTCTGAAGCTAACCAAAAATTAATTCAATTAATTAATGGTAGCAGTGCATTTAGCAAATTTTTCTCAAAACTACAATCAATAAATATTTCATCTGATACAATTGGTCAAATAAAAAATATTTTATTAGCTAATTCAAATGAACTTTCATATAACTTTGGTTATATCGTTTCTGCTAATCAATTTCCAACTTTCTATTTAGAATCGCTAAAAACATTCTTAGATTCATTTATCAAAACATCTCACACAGGCAAGCTTGCACCATTAATTGATTCTGATTATACTTTTGATATTATATATAAGCAAACTCTTGAAGCATCAAGTCTACCTTCATATTTATCTCTAATAAATGTGCCACGTAATTTATTTAATCCATTTGCTTTCATGAGTTTTCCACAAATTCTTCTATACTATTTCTTTAGTCCTAATCCAAATCAAGGTAATCTAGCCTACATTGTTACCAAAATCTTAAACAATTTACAAAATACTAAAATTGAAGATTTAAGAAATGAAATTTTAGCAATAACAAAAACTTTTGATAGTAATAATTCACTTATTAGATCACAAAGTGATTCATCAATTGCTCTAGATTTTGCACTATTTAACCATATAATTAATTCATTTTTAAAATTAGAAGATGGATCTGATTTGAATATCTTTAATATTAATATCACTAAGATAGCAAATGATGTCTTAGATGAAATTATTGATAGTGTTACCGTTTCAAATTTAATTTCATATTCAGACTCAAGTTCATATTTTGCTAAAGTTAACTATGGTTATTTGAATTCAAATAACAAAGAAGTTTATAGGGGCAAAATTGCTGATGAATATTTAAAAAATCCTTATCTAATGCAATTATTTATTGATGGCTTAGATGAAAGATACAAAATTAGAATTAACACTCAGGAATATTTAATTATTGGTGTTGACGGCACAGCTGATTATTTATATCCTGTTGTTAATGAGGCAAATATTCAAGTTGATACTAATACTCAAGCAATTGTTTATGTTAATGATAAAGGATTTGATAGAATTCGTTCTGCATATCCAACATTCGCGATTAAAACCTATGCTTTAATTAAATCACCAACTGATGCTAAGGGTAGATATCTAGAAAATAAATCACCAACCGAACTTAAAAACAATATTTCAGAAATTATTAATGATGTTGCGCCAGGTTCGCTTAAAAAAGTATTTCTAAGAGATGAGCAAGATAGTATTAATCCTGAAAGATATATTAGAGTTGTCACTGTTCGTTCAATCGTATCATTGATTCAAAATATCACTATTTGATTAGTATTAATCCTAACTGTCTTAGTAGCATTCATTGTCTACTTTATTATTAAAAGATACATTGAAGCTAGAAATAAAGTTGTTGGAATTCTTCGCGCTCAAGGATATAAAACCGGTGAAATTGCTTTATCATTTTCAGTCTTTGGATGGATTCCTGCTGGAGTGGGAGGGTTATTAGGATATATCTTTGGATTTGCCTTTCAAAGGCCAGCAATGAGAATATTATCATCATACTGGACCTTAGAGCAAAACATTATTCCATTTAGTGCTCCGGCATTATTCGGGACAATTTTGGTTCCTTTACTATTTGTCTCAATAATTATCTTTATTATTACATTAATTTCAGTTAATAGAAAAGCCACTGAATTGATGAATGGATTAACAGAAGTTGCTGTTGGTAATGTGGCTAGACGGATCTCATCAATTTTCAAAAAACTGCCAATTAAAATGAGATATATTGCTTCAATGGCATTGAATAATTTTTGAAAAATGTTCTCGCTATTTCTATCATTTTCAACAACGTCATTAATTTCTATGTTCTTCCTATCATCAACAAATGTCTTTAACCGGGCTATTTCTAAAACATATGAAGATCGGCTTTATAAATTTAAATTAGATCTGGAGAGTCCAACAACTGAAGGTGGACCTTATGTAACATATGATAAAAGTGATTTAAATTCACTACTATATATTCCAAATGATTTATCTGGTGGTTCATCAGCAAATGGTAGTCAACTTGATTATAATAACCCTAACTTTTTAAGGCCAGGAGCATCATTTAATACTGATGTGGTTCAAAGGCCTTTCTCACCAACTGTTATTACTAAATCATCACTGGATATTCTATTAGGACTATCAGTTGAATTAAGCCCATGAGATATTACTTATGCTAATATGCCAGAAACTCAACGGGCAAGAGTTTCACAAATTTTCAAACGAATTTCATTTGAAATGCAAAAAACTCAAAACTTAATTGACATTACAAAACTAAAAAGTAATGGCGACTTTACTAACATTTCCCCTAACGTTGAATATGAAAACTTATTCGCAGTTAAAAATATTGATAAGTTTATTGAAGATTTCAAAGCTGGAAAAGCCGAAGATTTATCAAATCGTACTAGCTTCTTCTTCTTAATCGGTGGTGGTGTAAACCCTAGCTCAAATTCAAAAATTACCGAACAATTTAATTACATTGAATGAGACCCTGTTAACCAAATTTATCTAAAACCTAGAAAAGTTGAGACTTCTCGTAATCGTGAAGAATATCGTAATTTCTTAATCAACGCTTATAACAAAGTTAATGGTATTGATTTCTTTGTTTCATTTGGCGGTATTTACTGGAATAATGCTACAAATGAAAAATACACTTATGCTTCAGGGCTAATTAATGCAAAAGAAAGTAAAATCTATGGATATTACAAGGACAGCAAATTTATTGGTCTTAAAAATTCATACGGTGAAAATCTAATTAATAAGTTATATGATTATAATTATGATTTTAATTCATCAGCTGACCAAGATATTCCCGTTATCTTAAATGAAGTAGCTTCAAGAAGACATCGTTTAAGTGTTGGCTCTAAGTTTACTTTTGATTTACTAAATCATGCTGATAGATTCAGCTATAAGGCTTTAAATCAAAAAGCACCTAAAACAAAATATAACTTTAAAGTCATTGGTATTTCTGAAACATACATTAATAGTGAATTTGTTTCAAGAAAAGATATTTTAGATCACATTTTAGGATATGATACTTTAAGCACGAGATTAAAAAATGCAAGAATTGATGAGCTAAATAATGCGATTAAATTAGATCCACAAAATCGTGAAAAATATCAATATGCATTTGATAGAAAATATGATGCCTTTAACGGAATTTTATCAAACGATAATACACCAGTTCAAACTATTGATACACTAACAACTTATTCATCAACAGGTTTTTGAGGAGCAGCAAGTAGTTTTGATATTGCTAACTATAATGACTTCGATATTTGAGAATTATTTAAGAATATTTTTATATCTGATAAATCTAAAAAATATATTTCTGTGTTTGAACACAATGTTGATTCATACAATGAAGCTCATCCTGATGCGAAATTGAATTATTTAGATGTTTTAAAATCAAAATTAGCAATAAATGATGATGATATTCAAAATATTATTAATTCAAAACCTGAAAACGCACTTGATAAATATAAAAACATTGCTAGAGAAACATTACTGAAATTCTATGGAACACAACCTGAATCTATTTATGGTAAAAATGTTATGTATGGCGCTTCATTTGATGTTAATAGTAAAGACATTGAAGTTGGATTTATTTCGGAAATTTCAAAAACAGTTAACACTATTTTGGTAGCTTTAATTATTATTTCTCTAATAATATCAGTTGTTATTCTAATAGCAATTACTAATATTATGATTGCTTCAAATAAAAGAGCAATTGCGATCTTCTCAGTACTTGGTTATACTAATAAAGAAAAAATTCTTCTATTCTTCTCTAATTTCATTCCAAGTATTCTCATGGCATGTCTATTAATGATTCCCGTCACGCTATCAATAATTGGAATATTTAATGCGTTTTTAATGGTTACAAGTCAAATTGTATTACCACTAGTTCTACACATATCAACAATTATTTTAAGTGCAGTTATTTGCTTATCGGTATTCGCTATAACTTCAATTATTACCTGAAAGAGTTTAAATAAAGTTAAGGCTGTTGATGCCTTGAAAGGAAAATAATGGCTAAGGACAAAAAAATCTGAAAATCTAGAAAAAAACATCAAGACAATAATATTTCTGATTTGAATATGGTTAATATCTCACGTCATAAGAAACCATTCGAGATTAAAGATGATGATGTACTAATTAAAGTTTTAGACAATGCAACGTTAAAAAAATATCGTCAGGCGAATAATAAACCACGTAAGAAAGATGCTGATTTTGGTAAAAAAAATAGTGGTAACTATATCGTTGAAATTGAAGATGTTAAAAAAACTTATTTATCTGGAAATGTTGCCACAGATGTTCTGAAAGGGATTACCCTTCAAATAGAAAAAGGGGAAATTGCCATACTTTACGGAAAATCGGGATCAGGAAAATCAACACTGCTGAATATTTTAAGCGCACTTGATCGTCCTACTAGTGGTTCAGTTATTGTTAATAATGTTAATTTACCTTATTTAAGTGACGCTAAACAAACTTTATTTAGAAGAGAGAATATTTCATTTATCTTTCAAAATTACAATTTACTTCAAAATCTAAATAGTTATGATAATGTCGAAACTGGTGCATATTTGCAAAAAGATAAATCAAAACATTTAAATATTAAACAATTATTTAAAGATTTTAATTTAGAAGATTGTATGTATAAATATCCATCACAAATGTCAGGAGGACAACAACAACGAGTTTCAATTCTTAGAGCAATTTCTAAAAACTCAGAAATCATTGTTGCTGATGAACCTACCGGGGCATTAGATGAAAAAACAGGGCTAACAGTGCTAAAAATATTGCAACAAATTAATCGCGATTATGGGACAACGGTTATTATTGTTTCCCATGATCAGGATGTTGCTGAATTAGCTGATAAGGTTATTTATTTGGAACTTGGTCATATCAAGGAAATCAAAAAACAAACTCGAAAATGATTAATCGAACCAATTAAAGTTAACTCTGCAACTTAATAGTTAAAAATAAATGTTGCCTTAATTTGGCGACATTTTAATATATAATAGTAATTATCCATTAAATTTAGGAGGAATAAATGCTCGAAGAAGGTTGAACCAATGCCTTGCTAATATTTGGGTTTTTTGCTTTAGCATATACTTGAACTATTACCATTTTATTGTTTTTGAGAAAATTAAATAAAAATTGGATAATGTCAATGTTTATAACTTATGCTTTTTTAGTAACAGCAGCGATTTTAGGAATTGGCGTAAAAATCAATTTAGGTAGATCTATCGCTGATACATCATTTACAAAATACAAGTTAATGTATGCGTTCTGAATAATTTTTTCAATTCTCGCATTTTCAAATTTTACCGTTTTTACAGTAATTTATGTTTTGAGAAAGAAAAACTTATATCATTTCAGAAGACAATACACAAATATCGAATAAAAAATCGGCCATTGCAAAAGGCTGATTTTTTTTAAGATTAATTATCTTCTGATTGCTCTTCTTCATATGCCATTTCAATAATATTTTTGTGAAAGTAAGGTAGCGAATTAGCTCTTAAATTCCGATACTCTATTCCATATAAATTTTTTAAATACTGATCATATTCATTAATGGTATAAACTTCAATATCATTTATTGTTTCTTTTTGGACATCAAAACTTAAATTAGCTAATCATTTTCGAATTGCTTTTTTTGTAATAGGATTTTCAGTTACAATAAATCCTTCATAATCTTCACTATATAAAATGTTAGCGATATCCTTATAATTGATTGGTTTAAAAAATAATTTTAGAAATTTTGCCATTTTGATTTTGTTGCTAAATTTGGTAATATTGGTTTCGGTCCAACTTGAAAAATAAGCAACACTACTCCTCATTTTAGTGCAATGGCTAATATATTTTTTTATATTTTTAACTTTAGTTGGAATAATTAAATTTATGTTGATAAAAGGTTGTTCTTTGTATAAATCTTGATTATCGTCTACAAATTTATTTTGTGGTGAATAGTATTCGGAGTGCATTGTTGAATCAATTAATCTATGTGGTGCTAATGCCTTAAGTTTTTCATATGATTCAAAGCTCATCATTACATCATGATGATCAGTTTGTCCATTCCAATCCTCATTGCTATATATCGATAATAAACTAAGATTATCCATGCTATATCAAATGGAATTTTCATGACAAAGATGCGCAAACTCTTTTAAAATTCGATTTTTTTCTTGAAATATTTTATTCATAATTATTAATTATAGATTATTAGTTTCATTATTGCAATTACATAATTTTGAAAAATGGTAAAATATTATTTATTAATTGGAAGGAATATTATGTTTAGAAAAAACAAAAAAATTGAAACAACCGAACAAAAGATTAAGAGAAAAAGAATTCTTTGAGGTACTTTTTGAGGTACTGCTCTTTCTGCTATCGTAGCAACAGGAATCGCTGTTCCTTTACTTCAAGCACAAAGATCTTTACCAAAACCTTCGCCAATTCTGCAAGAGGATTCTCAAATTTTGGACATCATTTCACCGGGAAATAAAAATAAAGTTATTAAATGAGGTGATGTTGACAAAATTCATGAAAAACTTAATGCAAGTAAAAATATTTCTGATGGAGTTGAAAGTAATCTAACTAAGTATTTATATGAAAAAGAATATGAAGGATCACTATGATACGAAGCAGTTTATAATGCTGATAAGGCTAAGGCTGATGAAAAAACTTTTGCCTTACCATCAATTGATAAAGTTCGTCAGGAAGAAACTTCAAAGATTAATGATTTAGAAAAAAAATTCCAAGACCAATATGGATTGGAAAAATTATGAAGAGAAAAATTTTTAGAACGTATTGCTAGCAAAGAATATGGTGAATCTAAAACTAAAGAAGCGGCAATTGAGTTTAAAGTTGTTGAGCGACTAAATGAACATGCATTTCGTAGATATAAAACTGAAGTTAATTCAGACTTTTCATACTCGGAATTAAAAACTGGTATTATCGCAAATAAAGATGTTTATTATACATACAACGGAAAAAGAGTTGACATCGCTAAAAAAGGTGAAACTATTAGATTAAGTTTTGCTGTTGAAGATGAAAATTATGTGCTTCCTAAAGAAGGCGATGTTGAAATTAAAACTAATCCTAAGGATGAAATTAAAATCCCAATGTTTGTTACCCGTTCATTTATTAAGGAATTAAAAAATCCAAGTCGTTTTATTGCACCATGAATTCAAAAGAAACAATCAATTATTTCGACACTGAGTTTATCAGCTCATCCAGATTTTAAAGATAGTAAAAATCCATGAACAGTAACTAAAGAAGAAGTAATTAAACTTTTAAAATTTTCAGCCTACCCACAAAAAGGTGATAAAGTTAAATTAGCTTTAGGAATTGATATGTTAGGTGGCTTTGAAGGACTATCAAGTCTACTAAAAAATGAAACTGTATCAGCCGATGATGAATTAAAAGCACAAAATGACAAAAAACTAATTGAATATGTAGCTTCTGATACCAAGATGGCTGATAAATATGGATCAAAAGGATTTGAGGACATTACATCACATCTAAGAGCAGCCGATGCTAAAGATTACATTCCGCTACTATCATTGCTATTAGGCGATGCCGAAGAATCAAAAGGAATATTTAAATTTAAAACTGATAATGATTTATTTAAAAATCTAAAAACTAATTTAGTTAAGGTATTTGGTGATGACAAATTTACTTACCAAGGAGCAGAAAAAACTTTTAAAGAAGTGTTAAATTCACAAATGACAGAAAAAAATAAAAGTGATAATTTTGTTTCAGAATATGCTGCATACAATGACGCCATTGCTAAATTCATTAATGATATGGATGAAAAAGTCTTTGCCAAATCATTTGGTGAAGCATTTAGAAATTCATTTGGTAATACAACAAACAATTACAAGGTTTCAACTATTATAAAAGTTAACAATCAATATGTTTTAGTTGGTGAAACTGGAATTCAAATTCAAAATCTATTTAAATTAGACAAAGAAGAAGTTATTAAGAGGTTAATTAAAAATGATTTAGCAATTAAATCAAAAGCTAAATATTCTAATAGTTTAGTTTCTGAACTATTTAATCTAACAACAATCTTCGATGAAATACTAACAAAAGATTACACAGTTAACGATCTACTAAAACAAGATGAATTTAAAAATTACATTAAAGAACAAGAGTACAAAACTATTGACGATAAAAAGAAAAAATTTACTGACGAAGATATTGAAAAGGCATTAACATATCAAAAATCATTAAACGAAACACTAAAATTTGCGCTGATAACTGACAAGGCTAATAAAATAAAAGAGTATATTACAAAACAAATTAATTCAAATGTATACGCTGATTATAAATTTGATGACAAAACTGGCAAATTTACTCTTGAACCACATAAAAATAAAGATATTCTTGATTATCTTTTCAACACCATTGTTGACTTCATTAAGGATATATAAGAAAGGTAGAAATGAAAAAGAAATTAAAATTTTTACTCGGTGCTGCGCCACTTGCAACACTGCCCATTTTAGCTGTTGCCGCTTCATGTACTAACAGTACTGATAATGGTGCTAATGCTGGATATCAATCAAGAATATTAAAAGAAACAATAACAAAAAACAAAATCTTAACAAAAATTGCAGATACTTATTTAGAATCTTTTTATGAAAACGAACTTACACTAGCAAATACTGCTGAAGCCAAAAAAGATCCAATTTTGTTCTTAATGACAGATGCAACCACATCTACTTTAAATGCCAAAACTAGAGAATTATTTAAATACTATGCAGCAATTAAATTAAAAGAAGACCCACAGTTCTTCTGGAATTTAAAATCGCAATTTATTAATGCGAATGTCGATACAAATAATTTCGATCCAACACCATATGTAATTCCTAATGATCAACAACTTAACTTTATTTTGAAAAATTCAGAAGTTATTACAAATAGTATTAGATTAGAATTGCAAAAAATGCTTCTAGTTCAAGTCTATTTCTTAAAAGATCGAGCAGAGTATAAAAAATTAGCAAATAATGAAAATGGTTTGGATAAATATCAACTATCATTAAAAGCCGAAATTGATAAAAAAGATACTCCAACATCAAGAAAAGATTTATATAATTCATTTAACTTTGCTGATGATAATTTATATTTAGTGAAATATTTAGTAGACAATCCAATGATTGAATCATGATCATTTACTGATGATCGTGATATGAACCTAAGGTTGGGACAAGCAAATATTTCTACATTTGATGACTTTAATAATTTAGCAAAATATCAACCATCAGGAGTTGAACAATATGAATTCAATCCAACTGCATCAGCTAACGATCATTTAATTATGACTGGCTCATCAGAAGGTTTTGATCTTAAAAATTTAAGAGCATATAAAGGTTTTATTAAAAATGCTACCAACGCCGGTGATTTATCAACATCTTTAACTAGCTTACAAAATGAATTATCTTCAATTTTTGGATTTGTTGATCCAAAAAACAATGTTGTTTATTCACAAGACAGCTTTAAATTTTCAAAAATACTAGCACAAGAAAAAAATAACCCAAAAATTCAAGCAACAAACGCGTTAAACGAAAAAGCTAAAACTGATAAATTAACATCATTTGATAGTGGTGATTTTACATTTGAGGGATTAACTCAAGATTCAACAAATAAATCACTATTTACAAAACAAATTAATGTTGATAATAAAAATTACACTCTAGTATTTGAACAAAGGGGCACGATTACTTTTGATGGTCAATCTCTAACTGTTCCAATGCATTTATCGGTAAGAGAACTTCCTAATCGTCATTTTTATGAATTTAAATCAAAACTTGAATATAATGCCGCAACAAAAACTTTTAGTGGTATGCAACAATTACCTGAGTTTAATTTAGATAAATATCCTACATCAGTTGATGTTGTAAAAGATAATAAAATTGAAGCTCAATATGTAGTAAAAGTAGCTCCTTTATATACCAATAAAAAATTTAAAGATGCCGAGCAAAAAGATGTAGATAGAAAAGTATTTTCATTTGACTTAACTCCATGAGCCAATGTAAGCGAGCAAACAATTATTGCTAATAATATTATTGCTGCAAACACAGCCTCATTATTTAGAGAAGCAGTGAAATATTTTAAAGAATTAGGTTTTAGATTTGATTTAAAAAACATTAATCAAGATGTTTTAGATACTTTAAAAATAGAAGGATTAATATAATATATATATGATAGAAAGAGATACATTTCAGAGAATTATTGATAGAGAAATTCCAGCAACAATTATTTACGAAGATGATAAAGTTATTGCCTTTTTAGATATTGACCCAGTTAGCAAAGGTCATTTCCTTGTAGTTCCCAAAAAATATTCAAAAAATTTATATGATATAAAAGATGAAGATTTATCTTATCTAATAAATATTACAAGACAATTAGCAGTTGAACAAACAGATAAGCTAGGAGCTTCAGGATTTAAACTAGAAATGAATAATAACGAATCAGCTGGACAATCTGTTTTTAGAACACATATTCACATTATTCCAAGTTATGATGAATAACTATCATTATTAAAGTTGGCCACGGTGCCAACTTTTTATAATAAAATTATTTATATATGGAATACGAAACAAGAGCAATTATTTTAAATCGACAAGATATTAATGAATATGATGAAATTATTAGTGCTCTATCAGAAAATGGTAAGATCACATTTTTTGCACCCGGTGTTAGAAAATCCACATCAAAAAATAATTTAAATTTGCAACTATATTCATTAGTTAATTTAGAAATTATTGAAAGTAAACAAAAAAAATTAATGCCTAGATTGAAAAGAGCATCATTAATTAAACAAATTCCAATAAATATTATGTTAAAACGAGAATATGATGATATTAAATATTTTTTTAGCAAGATAACTTCATCAACTAAAGCTCTAATAATTATTGATGCCTTTTTAGAATGTATTGATTATCTTGCTGAAGCTAAGAATAAAGTTATTTCTTACTTACTTTATAAAATTATTAAAGTTGAAGGGTTAGCGCCGCGATTTGATGGTTGTGTTGAATGTCAACGCAAAGAACACTTAGTAGATTTTGAATTTCACCGTGGCGGATTTTTATGTACGTTTCATAGTCAATCATCAAAATCCATTTCTCTGCTTAGATCACTTTATTGATTGAACACGACCTATACTTCATTTAGTGATTCATGTTCATTTTATGACGCAAGTTTAATTAGAAAAATGCTTATTCAATATTTAATTGAAGTAATTTAAAACAACCAAACTTGTAAAAATTTGGTTGTTGCTATTTATTTTCTTTTTCAACTAAAACTTCTTGACTGTTTTTAGAAATTTTTTTATTTTTAGTTTTTTCTTTTGTTGGCTTATTAGAATTTTTTTTCTTTTTGTTATCTTTAGTTTCTTTACCTTTAGTCTTAGAATTTTTATTGCTATCTTGAATTTCGCTATTGCTTTCAGTTTTATCAGCAAATAGAATAGTTGGAATAATTACAACATTTCTTCGTTTTTGTTTGTAGAAAAATGGCGCTAAACGATCAATTATAAGTTGTTTTAATTGTGGTACTGTCCAATCAGTTGTGTTTTTAATGGTATATAAAACTGCGCCGTGAACAATTCTTTTAACCTCCTCAACTAGGTGAAGTGAATTTTTAACAAAGAATGCTCCACGCGAAACAACTCTTGGCTTACCAAGAATAATGTTTTTTTCCTTATTAATTGCAATAATAACATTTAGAAATCCATTTTCTCCTAATTCCATTCTTTCCTTGAGAATTTGAGAATTAGCCTTAGATAGCACCGTTCCATCGATGAAAACTGGTCCGAAATATACTTTTTCATTTGATAATCTAATTTTATGATTTTCTAAATAATAAACATCTCCTAATTTTGCAACAATAATGTTTTTAGCATTAACTCCAGATTCTGTTGCTGTATAACCATGAACAACACTCATTCGATATTCACCATGATATGGCATAAAATATTTAGGTTTTGTTAGCTGAAAAATTTTAAGATGTTCATCTCGGTAGGCATGTCCTGATGTATGTAGATATCCATCAATGCCATTTTCTCTAATAATTGCTCCAAGTTTGTATAAACGATTAACAAGCAATTCAATTTTTGAACGGTTACCTGGAATTGGACTTGATGAAAAAATAATAGTATCTTTTGGTTTAATAGTAATATTCGGATGTTTACCATATGACATTTTAGCAAGCCCAGCAAGCTCTTCGCCTTGTGATCCTGTTGTTAGAATTAGTAGTTCATTATCATCATATTTTGAGAGATTTTTCTTATCAACAAAAATTTCTTCAGGAGCGTTGATATAACCAAGTCTTCTACCAATATCAATATTGTCAACCATTGAACGACCAAAAGCGATAACTTTTTTATTAAGTTCGGCTCCTAGTTCAATTATGGCCTTAATTCTTGTTAGATTTGAAGCAAACGCAGTTACGATAATTTTCTTTTCAGCTTTTAGCATGTACTTTTTAATGTCTTTTAAAATATCACTTTCTGATGGTGAATGATTAGGACGCATAGCATTTGTTGAATCAGAAAATAATACATCCAGACCTTCATCTCCAATTTGTTTTAATTTTGAAAAATCGGTTAAATTTCCAATTGGAGTGTAGTCAAATCGAAAATCTCCAGTCATCATAAGTGAACCATTTGGGGTTTTGATTCTAATTCCAAACGCATCTGGAATTGAATGCTGTGCTGTTCAATAATCTACTTGACAATCACCAAAATTTCAAACTGCATCTTTTTCAGTTTCAAAAAATTCAATTTGTTTTTTGATTTTCATATCATCGAATTTTAATTTTAAATATTGGATTGCAATTCTCGGTGCATAAATGCGTTTAATATCAACTTGCTGTACTAAATATGGTACACCACCAATATGATCCTCATGACCATGGGTAATGAAAAGTCCAGCGATTCTGTCCTGATTTTCTGCTAAATAGGTAAAATCTGGAATTGAACCATTTATTCCAGTTACAAAAGAATCACAAAATTTAATACCAGTGTCAATAATGAAAATATGTTGGTCATATTCTATTATTAAAGTACTTTTACCAATTTCTTGCATTCCTCCAAGTCCAAAGATTTTTGTTGGTTTCATAAACCTTCCCTTCGTATTTTAGTTATTATTTATTATTAAAAGTAATCGAACAATAATTTAAAATTTTAACAAATTTAAGAAATTAATAACATTAAATTGATTTTTATTATAATTTATGTTATGAAAACTACAAAAAAATTCGGTGGAGAAAGATCGTTCGCACTGTTCACGATGTTCCTAAGAATAGTAGGTGCTGCTCTAATTGGAGTAGGAATTTACTATTTATATGATAACATCAGTGAATATATAACGGAAAATCGAGATGCATTAAAAAATGACACGATTAACGGAGTTTTAGACATGATTAAAATTTTATGATCTAAAAATATGTTATTCTTAGGTTTAGTCGGTGCTGGTGTGGGTATATGAGCAATTTGTTATATATTTGCGATTATAGTCATATCATTAGCATCCTGAAAAGGACAAGCACTTGGAAGAGCGTTGCTAATCATTGCAACAATTCTATTTCCAGTACCAGTACTACCTTCATTTGGCTTGTTTTTCGTGGCGATAAGTCCTCAAAAAAATTAGGTAATAAAAAATATCCGGTTATGTCGGATATTTTTTTAAAAGTTATTTATAATTAAAACATGACAAAAAAAGAATTAGACGAAAAAAAACATTATGTTAAAAAGTCTTATGTCGATGCAAAAAATATTGTTATTCGTGGCAATATGTTTATGTTGGCAATTGGACTTTTATTAGGTGCTTCATTTGGAGCGGTAGTATCTTCTTTAGCAACAGACGTAATTATGTCCGCTATCACAAGAGCAATCGATGTTAATGTTCAAGAATGAATTGTATGACAAAAAATTGTTGACGGTAAAGTTGTTGGCGGAATTTATATTGGTAAGTTTCTAGCGGCATTATTACAATTTATAATTGTTTCAATTTTCATTTTCTTTGGATTATTAACAGTATTTTTAATAAAAAACAAAATGACATATGCTAAAGCTAAAAAAATGCCAGTTGAAGATGAAAAACCAACTCCAATTTCACACCAAGAAATGATGTTAGAAGAATTACGTAAATTAAATGAAAATTTAATGTTATTAAAAGCCGCGCCCGAAACATCGGCTAGAAAAACCAAAAAAACTGAATAGATAAAATGATGCTATGCTAAAAATATTTTACATTTGGCATCTTGAAATTAGAATATGATAGGAGCTCCTATCATATATTTTTTTGTCTAAGTTGTCGTTCCAAAATTCTAATAATCTAAATAATAAAAAATATATTTGCTCTTTTTATTTATTTTAATTTTTATAAATTTAATTAAAGTCTGTCATATAGGTTTTAGCATCGATATATATGTGCCTAATTTAATCAGAATTATTTGACCAAAAATAAATTATTAAATTAAAAATTCGTTTGTGATTTTTTAATGCCTAAATTAAATAATATAAAAATAAAATTAAATTAATTTAGATAAGTCTTATTTTTAAAATTTAACATTCAGATTATTGGTACTAATCAAATTTAATTTCTTTTTATTTACTAATAATTAATTACGTTTTATTAGTAAACATTTTTTATAATTTTTTTTAAATTTGTTTTTATTCTTTGATTTTTTCAACAAATTTAAACATTTAGCAAATAAAATAACTATTTTTTTATCAGAATAAGCTAATAATAATTTGTTATTAAACTTTGAAAATATAAATTTAAAACCTATTTATTATTATTTTTTTTGTTTAAATTCAATAATTTTTTCAACAAATTTGCTTTTTGTATTATAAATTATAGTTTTTTGCAATATTTCAATTTTATAAATTTGCATTTTGATCAAAAATAGTGGCATTAATTTTTAAGAATTAAGTTGGTATTTACGATCATATGCAAAATGCATTATTACATAAAAAATACCTATATACAAGAAAAAATCATTGAATTTGTTTAAAAAAGTAACTAACTATTAGGTAAAAAACAAATTTTCATTAAATTTGTGTATAATCTAGTCTAATCATAGATATAAATGCTTTGCAATCATCGTTTAATTTAGATAAATTAAAAATCAAGGAGATGCTTTATGAAATTTCTTAAAAAAAGAAAAAATAAAATTTTATTAGGAGTTGTAATTTCAACTGCTGTTGTTTCGATATCTCTAGGCGCGGGTTTATATTACCTAAACTCTGACTTAGCTAGAAATGAACTAAGAAGCATTGCATCACCTGAGATTAATATTAAGCTAATTAATAAGGATAATCTTGATATTAAAAATGCTAGCTCTTCAATTAATGATAGTAACTTAAAAGAAATCAAAACTCCGCAAAAAATTATTCCTAAAAAAGATGAAAAAATTATAAGCGCTCCAGATATTAAAAAACCAGAGACAAAAAAAGAAGAACAAAAAGAAAAACCAGAAGATAAAAAAGAGAAGAAACCATCTCCAATAATCGAAGAAATTGATGAAAATAAGGATAAAACTAAACCTTCAAGACCAAGCGCGGATGATTTAAGAGATACTGAAGAAACTTATGTAGATTTTGGAGATATAAAAGTAAAAGTAAGAATTAAAAAACCTGGTCGTAAAATTGATCCAAAGTACATTAATTTAGCTAATCGAGAAGAATATTTAAATAATATCGTTGGTAAAATTGTTTATGTTGAAGTTACTCAAGAGTTAATAGATAAAAACCGTAGTAATGTCCAAGGAGCATTTAAATCTGCTCTTCACCAGGTTACATTAAATGACTTTAAAACATATAGCGAAGGTGATATAAAAGCAGTAATTAGGCAAAATAAAAATACAGGATATTTTATAAATTTATTTGAAAAATACAAAAGATTATTTGATAATGGCGATAAGGTTGTTGATTTTTTAACCGAAGAGGGTAAAAGAAAATATCCTATAGAAATTAAACAAAAATACATTGACACCGTTGATAGATTAAATAAGGAAATAGAATCAAAGAAAAAAGAATTCGATGAATTTACCAAGAAAAAGCCACAAGAAAGAGATCCTAAAACTGGTGAATACACAGAAGAATTTAACAAATATTCAAAGGAATTTGAAAAATTTGATACAGATATTATCGAACTTAAAAATCAAATTCAAGACGCAAAAGATTATAAATACTCACAATTAATAGCTAATTTAGATTTTGATAGATTCAAAAATGTGGCTCCAAGCATAGATGCCGATCTAAGCAAGGGTTATGTTATAAACACTGATGAGCAAAATGTATATGTAGATGAAAATGGTAATTTGAACTCATTTGCAAGTAGTCCACTTCTTAACCAAACGACTTCAAGAAATGAAAGAGATAATTCACAAAAACGTGCTTTTGGTATTCCTGGCTATTTTGGAAGAAGTTCATACTTAATTGATGAGGGAAACTATCCAGGTTGAAATAAAGCAGATGTAACATTATCTCCAGACTTCCAATTTTTAAATATTAACTCGAGTGACGGAATCAAAATTGAAAAACTAACAAAGGATTTAAGATCAAAATTAGATACAAAAAGAAATGAAGGTTATGTTGTTACTATCGATGCCTCAAATTCAAGTGGCTATAGCAAAACATTGAATTTAATTAAGCAATTAAAAGAAAAAGGCAAAGAAATTACGTCGTATCGTATTAAAAATATCGGTCTAAGAGATAATAATCAAGAGTTTTTAGATATTTTTAAAGAATTACCAGAAAAGTTACCACAATTAGAAGTATTTTTTGAAGGACCTAACACATCAGCTCTTCTAGCATTAGAATCAAAAAAAATTGATGAACTAGGAATTTATACAAGTGGTAACTCATTAGCTGAACATTGATCAATTAATCCATATGCCTTAAAAAATGTTGCTTGATTTAATAACCTCGATTATAACGTAAGTTGAGATTATAATAAATATGAAAAAATTACTACAAGAATAACTTTTGATAGTATATCTTTTGATCAAAGTGATTATAGTGCAGATTTAAAAAGAATTAATGATGGTCTAAAAATTGCATATTGAATTAGAAATAATGAACCTGTTTTCCAAGGTGGTTTGGGTCCTGGTCTAGATCCAGATAATAATGAAAAAGGTAATAGTTATCCAACTGGATTGGATTTAACTAGAGTAAAATCAATGAAATCTTTAAAAGGATTGCAATTTAAACGAGAAGACAACGATCCTGAAGATAGTAAACGTCGCCTAAAAAGAATTGGTTTATATAATAGCGGTCCAATTTTCAGCATTGATGTTGATGACCTTAATGATGGACAATTTGATATATTGGATACAAATCCATTTTCACAACCAAGGTCTAAGATTTATTTTAGTAATGGCTCTGAAACAACAAGGATAAATGTTACAAATAATAAAAAAATAAGACTAAGCAGTTCGGGAAAAACAAATCTAAAAACACTTTTAAACTATAGTGATAATTTCGGTTCTAACACAAAAATTGAAATCGACATGAAAGATTCTAATTTAGTTAGTGATTTAAGTGAATTTACTACTTCTGAAAGTAATGGTATTGTAATCGCATAATGTTAACTTTAATTGCCAATATCATATGTATGACATATAAAATAAATGTAATTTAACTACTTAAAATTAATATTAATTTAAGTGTTAAATAATTAGCAAAGAATTTAATGTTGAAAAATTTATAAATCTTTAAATAGTTGTTATTTATAATAAATAAAGATAAATATCAACAAAACGAATAAATAACTAAAAATTTTTGGTGATGGATATAATTTCAATAATTTTAAAGTTGTGGTGTTAATGATTTACTTTTTAATAAATCAAAAGATTTTAAAATAAATTAGAAATAAGTTTTGTAAATTAACGTAGAAATTTCTAAACGTTGAATGTTTAGAGATTTTTATTAAAAATCAATAATGCTAGGTCTATTTTTTTTAAACACATCATGCGACAGATTCTATCTAAAAATAGCATTTAATAAAATTTAGATTACAAACAATTATGGCAACACACTTCCCCTAGATAATGCTAAATTTCTAATTATTACGTATAAAATATTGCATAAATTTTATAATATACAAACTATTATTTAGGTGCTTTGAAATCTAGAGAATTATAAAAATCTTGTTTTATCATTTTATTCAATTTTTATAACTTTTGCGTTAAAATCTGAATAATTTTTATAAAATTGATGTCTATTTTCTTAAAAAAATAAAAAAAGTGATTAAATTAGTCAATAATATTAGCAAATAAATATAAGGATGAATTTTATGAAATTTTTCAAGAAAAAAAGAAATAAAATCTTGTTGGGAGTTGTTACATCAGCTGCCGTTATTTCTATTGTAGTGGGAACAGGATTATATTTTCTAAATTCCGATTCGGCTAGAAATCAACTTAGAAGTATTTCAGCTGCCGAAATTAATTCACAACTAATTAATAAGGATAACCTTGATATAAGAAATGCAAATTCTTCAGTTAATGACAACAATTTGAAAGAAATTAATGATCCTCAAAAAATTAATCCTAAAAAAGATGACAAAATTATTACTGCTCCAGATCGAAAAAGACCTGAAAGTAAAAAAGAAAATCATAAAGATATTAAAAAAGAAGAACAAAGACCCGGTCCAATTATTGAAAAAATAGAAGAAAATAATTCAAAACGGGATGACCAAGATGGTATCGAAGAAACATATGTGGATTTTGGAGATATAAAAGTTAAGGTAAAAATTAGAAGACCTGGCCGTAAAATCAGACCAACAGAAAGACATTTAGCGAACCGCGAGGAATATCTAAATGATATAGTTGGGCAATTAATTTCTGTTGATGTTACGGATGAATTGATCAAGAAGAATTCGGAAAATATCGTAAACTCATTTAAAAATAGTATTTTTCCCAATGATCTAAAACAATTTAAGGAAACAGATCCATCTGTAATGGCTTCATTAATTCATATTAATCGAAGAAACCCTTACTATGAAAATTTATTTGATAGATATCGTTTGTTATTTGATAATCCAAATGACAAAGTTAAAGAATTCCTGACCGAAAAAGGTAAGTCTATTTATGATATAGATATTAAAAAAAGATATATTGATACCGTTAATAGATTAAATGCCGAACATGCTAAAAAATATCAAGAACTTCTTGATTTTGGAAAAAAAGCTCCACCAAATGATAGTCCAAAATTTGATGAATACTCAAAGGAATTTCAAAAAATTAGCACCATGCTTACCGAAATTAAATATGATATCGAAAAGGCTAAATATTACAAATATTCACAACTAATAGCTAATTTAGACTTTACTAAATTCAGTAGTATATCTTCTGACATAAATGCAAATCTTCATAAAGGTTTGGTTATTGATCCAAATGAACGTAATGTCTACGTTGATAGTGAGGGTAATTTGAATTCATATGCAAGTAGTCCTCTTCTAAACCATGTTACATCAAGAAATGAAAGAGATAATTCAAAAAAACGTGCCTTTGGTATTCCTGGATATTTTGGAAGAAGTTCTGATGATGTAAGCCAAGGTAATTATCCAGGCTGACATAAATCTGATGTTACACGTGATCCAGAATTTAGATTCTTAGAAATTAATGGAAATGAAGGAATTCAAATTCATAAACTAACAAAAGATTTAAGCTCAAAATTAGAAACAAAACGAGATGTGGGATATGTTGTTACTATCGATGCTTCAAATAAGTTAGGTTATGCCAAAACATTAGACCTAATTAAAAAACTAAAACAAAATAATAAAGAAATTACTTCATATCGAATTAAAAACATCGGATTAACTAATAATAATCAAGATTTTTTCAATATATTTAAAGAATTACCAGAGAATTTGCCACAATTAGAATTATTCTTTGAGGGAAGTAATACTTCGGCTCTTATAGCACTTGAAACTAAAAAAATTGATGAACTCGCAGTTTATACCACTGGAAATTCATTAGCAGATCACTGGTCAATTAATCCATATGCTTTAAAAGGTGTAGCATGGGTTAATAACCTCGATTATAATGTAAGTTGAGACTATCCAAAAAATGCAAAAATTGCATCTAGAATAACCTTTGATAGCATTAGTTTTGAAGAATCTGACTTTAAGCAAGGATTAACTAGAGTTAATGATGGTTTAAAAATTGCTTATTGAGTTAGAAATAACGAACCAATTTTTCAAGGGGGATTTGGCCCCGGTTTAGATCCAGATAATAACGAAAAAGGAAATAGCTATCCAGTAGGTTTAGATTTAACTAGAGTAACATCGAAAAAATCATTAAAAGGATTGCAATTCAAGCGCGAAGAAGGCGATCCAGACAGTAGCAAACGTCGCCTAAAAGGAATTGGTTTATATAATGATAGTTCAATTTTCACTATTGATGTTGATGATCTTAATGATGGGCAATTTGATATATTGGATACAAATCCATATGCACAACCAAGATCTAAAATTTACTTTAGCAATGGCACTCAAACAAGAACAATCAAGATCACAAATAATAAAAAAATTAGACTAGATGGTTCTGGTAAAACTAATTTACAAATGCTTTTAAAATACAGTCCAGATAACTTTAATTCTGGAACAAAAATTGAAATTGACAAAACTGACAGTGGCTTAGTTAGTGATTTAAGTGGTTTTAATATTTCAGAAAGTAATGGTATTGAAATTGCATAATATAGAAAGAGAGAAAAGATTATGAAAAAGAATCTAAAAAAATATTTATTTGCTCCGATAGTACTGTTAACACCGCTTGCTTTAATAGCATGTAAGGTTACTAAAAATTCAGGGGATTCTAGCGAAACTGATTTAAAAAAATTAACTCCGGAAAAAATAAGAGAAAAGCTTAACAATATTAATGAATTTGATATCATTCAATTTAATGAATATAAAATTGAAAAATCACAAATTAAACCTTCTGATATTATTGATCTTAGCAAAATTATTGTTCAACCTAAGGAAGCTTCTTTAAAAGATAAAGTAAAGGTTGAAGTAATTGGTATTAAGGATGTAAAAGATAGTGAAGGAATGTTAACTCTAGTTTTACAAATATCATATGATAATATAACCACTCAAAAAGATTTTGTAGTATCTGGATTTAGAAAATTCGTAGATCCCACAATTGATTTAGGATTTGTAAAAAAATTCTCTCCTGATAATTTACAGGATTATATCGACTCTGATCTTTATAAACAATTTGAATTAGATAATAAGAAATACATTGATAATTTCTTGAGAAACGCAATTAATTTCTACTCTAATGGTGATATTAGTAAGTGAAGAGAAAATATTAAAAGGGATCCCAAACTAATTTCAAAATATGATGAAATTGCCAGGGAACTTCACTTGGATGATTTTAATAGTGCATTATTAAAAGGTTTTGCCTTACCACAAAAAGAGGGCAATCAAAAGAAGATAAGTTTATATGATGGTCCTGAAGTACCAAAAGCTCCAGGTTGATCTGATATTGCTGGTCGTGATGTTAATAAAGCCTATGGAGTACCAAGAATTCTACCTAACCAAAAATACAAAGATTATGCTCTAGATACCTATTCGGTTACATTTACATGACCTGATGAGAAGAAAAATCAAGAGACAAATTCTAAAAATAATTTTAGACAAACCCATGGAACAATGTGGACAATGGATTTTGTTAAAAGAGATGACGGAAAATATCCAACTAAGTGATATTTTGGAACTAACATGCACGTTGCCGATACCTTTGTTGACACAACAGTTAGCATTTCATTAACGAACATAAAAAAGGAAGTGGGATTAAATACTAAATTACCACTTTTAAATGGTGATAGATTTAGAGAATTCTTTAATGTTAATAACTTAAAAATAAATGATGGTAATAAAGGGGCAGCTAACGTAATTTTTGAGGCTAAAGATTTTTTAAATATAGACCCAGCAAATTATTTAATAAAAGAACAACAAGATAAATATAAAGATTTTAAGGAAATGTTAGATTTTGCTGTTATTGAAATAGATTTTGAAAAATTTGAAAATTCTAAACCAAAAGAATTTCCTGATGTAGAGTCTTGAGTTAAAGAAATAACTCATAATTACGCAAATGAAACAAAAAGACATATTAAATTTTTATCAAAAACTTATCTGACAAATTACGATAAGGCCAAATTTAGTTTGGATGCTAAAAAAGCAATAACAGAAAATAAAGATAATTTTTACATCATCGGATATCCTATTAGTACATTTGACTGGGGACTTGATATGTATGAAGATAAAGATTATGATGTAAACACAAGAAAATTTAAACAAAGTTTATGAATTAATGGCGAATCATCATTATTTAATACAACAAATGTTACAAATCAGGATTCAACTCAAAAATTTAGACAAGAAAATGGTAATAGATTATCAAGTAATTTAGGATTTAGAACCTTTGGCGATAAACCCGGACTATTAGATGCTTTTATCGGTTTTCCAAAAATATCAAATGAAAAACGTGATGATTTTTATACAAAAACTGATAAGGATGGCAAAAAATCGTACTTTATTAATTTTGGATTAGAATATTCACCAAGACACTTTTCTCCAGAACCAGGAGCATCAGGTTCAGTTATAAGAAATCAAAATAACGAATTAGTTGCTGTTTTCCATTCAAAACACGCACTAACTAATTCGGGTCTTGCCGCAGCATTTAGATCTGAAGGGTATGATTATAAAGGATTATATGGTAGTTATAATCTCCCACAATATGATTTAATTTACGGTGGTGGAAAAAATCAAAGTAACTCATTTAGACAAACATTATTTAATAAATATAAGGGCGAAACTAATTTTAAAACTAATTTATTTGAATCTGATTCAATTCCTGATTCTTATAAATTTAACAATAATAAATAATCAACTAATTTAGTTTACATAATTTAAACACTCCAAGATAAGGGGTGTTTTTATGTTAAAATAATTTTCATTTGATAAAAAATAAATACTGCAAACTAATTGTAAAAAATCAATTTGAAATTACTTTAATTCAGTTTATTATCGATACCAAATATTGCTATTAAAAATATAAGATATGTTAGCTAGATATGAAAATAAAAAACTTTCTAGAAAAACATAACAACCAATAATCAATGTCAACTAAAATCTGCTCATTTGGCAATATGTGGTCAAAATATTTAATTGCGAATTTTCAGTAATTAAATATTTATCTTATAAAATAAAATAATTTTGATTTTGAAATCATATATAGTAAAAATGGAAAGCACATAAATTTAGGAGGAGTACAAAAAAATAGATTATAAGACTTCGAGCTATGTTTCCATTCCATGCAGTGTGAATTTAGCTTTTAAATTATTTTGCTTTCGTTACATTTTGCTAATGCTTATTTTTTATAACTCTAGGATAAAATGTGTATTTGAAATAATATAAATCAATATTTTCTTTGATAAAATCAATAAATTTATTGAAATATAATAATTATTATTAATAATTCCTAATGATCTAAAATCTTATAAAAATCAAAATATTGAAATCTCAAAGTAATTTAAATGTATAAATGAGAATTTAAAACGAATTATTAATTAAAAAGTTATTGTAAAAAATATAAAATTTAAATATAAGGAAATAAGGGATAAATATGAGAAAAATATCAATAATAGTTAGTAAATATGACATGGAAGATATTAATAGCTTCATAAAAAAATATCATTCTTCAATGATGGAGTATAGTGACAATAAATGATATTTCATGAGTAAATTTAAAGATAATCCTGAAGAAATAAATTTTAATATACAGGTTTTAGACTTTAATCAATTAAATGAAGAAGACATTTTAAAACATATGGAAATTAATATTTTAAAAGCAACTGAAATTGCGAAAAAAATTTCAACTAATCAAAAATATAGCGATGATTTTATTTTAGTTAATGAAGATCATGCTGTTATCGATAAAATTAGAAATCATTTAATTAAATTTCAATATGAGAAAAATTGGAGCATTATTGACTATTATGCCGATATATTTTCAACATTATTAATGTCACATCTATTCAAAAATGGAAATAAGCGATTTGCTTATTCTTTTCTTAGGGTATTAATGAATAGATCTGGTTTTTATGTTAAATGAACATATTATCCTTATAACATTGATTTACTTGACAAAATGAATAATTCTATAGAAGAAAAAATTGCTTGTTTTGAAGTTTGTTTGTCAAATAGATCAACTCAAGACTCAATTTGTACGCTAGAACAACAACAATTAGAAGAAAATGAAACCAATAGAGAGTATTGTTTAAGCAAATTACAAAAATATAAAAATGAAGATATAAAAACTCGTAAGGAAATGGTTAAAAACGAAATAAAAGAATGAATTAAAGAATTAATATGTATTAGTTATTAATTAAAAAAAAAAAAAAATAATGTATAATAATAGGAAATTTAGAAGGAAATAATATGAAAAATAAAATTACTTTTATTAAATGAAGCGAAAAACCATTAATTAGTGATGCTGAACTTGCAAAACGTGAAAAAAGATGAAAAAAAGAATATCCTGAAAGTGAAGCAATTTTTGTTAATACAATGAAAGCCTTAGCAAAAATGTAATCATATGCTAATAATTAATTAAATCTCTAGATTAACCTTTAGAGATTTTTTTAATATAAAAAACAAGTAGTTTAATTTAATTTAACTGACTTATTTTAATTATGAATGAAAAGTTTTTTTCTAGTAATGCTGTCGACTTTTGTCTGCATAATGGTAATTGATTTTGAATTTTCTAAATAGCTAAAATCTAATTTAATCATATAAAAAAATTAAATTATATCCTACGCTATGCTTTCATGTAATGTGAAATTAATGTTTAAATTACTTCGCCTAAGTTTCATCCCCAAGATGTAATTTTTATCAAAAAAATGAAATTAAATTAATTTAATGTTAGTTAAAAATAGCTAATATTTTGAGAATATAATATTTTTAGGAATTTTATATTAAAATATTATTTATTTTTTGATTAATTTAGATATATTTGACATTTTTATTTAAATAAATAAATGCGTAATTATTATCAAAAACTATTTTTGGCATTTTTTTGCTAATAAATTACTAATATTTTTGCAATTTTTATTTATTTTAAAAGAAAATAAAAAAAAATACTTAAATTAGTCAATAATAGAAGTAATAAGATAAAAGTAAAGAGGAATCTATGAAATTTTTTAAAAAGAGAAAAAACAAAATCTTATTTGGAGTTTTTGCGTCAACTATTGCAGCATCTGTCGTTTTAGGTGCGGGATTATATTATTTAAATTCGGATTCTAGAAGCAAACTTAGAAGTTTTTCTTCTACAACTGTAAATCCAAATTTAATAAATAATAATAATTTAGATCTAAGGGGCGTAGATTCCTCAATTACCGACCAAAATTTAAAAGAACTTGATAAAAAAGAAGAACAAAAAACCGAAGATAATGAAATAAATACTAAAACCGAACAAAAACCGGACGAAAAAGATTCTAAAAAACCAGAAAATGATACTACTGATAAAAATCAAAATGCAAATGGTGGATCTCAAAATACGAATGAAAATGTTGAAATTGGTAAACAAAATAATGACAAAAAAGATAACATTATCGCAAACAATGATGATAAAGTTGATATAGCTAAGATAATAAGTGAAGATTTCTATTTTAAAGGTCTAAAATTTAAAATAAAAGTTAATAAATTACCTCAAAATAATCAAAACCCATCTAGTCGTGGTCAAAGTGGTAATCCATCGATTAAATTAATTGATATTGAAGTAACCGATCAATTAAGAGAATTAAACAGACAAAATATTAAAAGCGCTTTCGAAAGAAAATCCCCAAAAGACGTATTAGAGGAATTAAATCATCGTGATGAACAAGAAGAAGCAAATTATATTCAAGATAATAAAATTTTCTTCAATGATTTGTTTGATAAATATCACCGCTTATTTGATGCCCCTAATGATAAGGTAAAAGAATTTTTAAATGAAGATGGTCAAAAAATCTACGATTCTCAAATTAGAGATCACTACAGCAATACTATTAAGTCACTTGAAATATCCGAAAAAAACACTAGAAATAGCGAACGACTACAAGATATCCAAAGAAAAAAGGTTAATGCTAAAAATCACAAATATATTCAATTGCTTAAATATTTAGATTACTCAAAATTTAAGGTAACAGAAAAAGTTCAAGAAAATTTAAGAAAAGGCATTTTAATCGATGAAAACGAGCAAAATGTTTATGTTAATGAAAATGGAGAATTAGAATCTAATTCTACCTCTTCATCACTTTTAAAAAATATAGAATCAGGAAATAATAAACAATAATCTACCTATTAATTTAAAATAAAATGCTACAAAATTCTCCTATTAATTAGAAGTTGATGTAGCATTTTTATTTTTTAAATTTGCATATTATTTAAATAATCATTAAGTATGAAATTAAAATTTTTATTTTACAAATATTTTTTATATTTCAATATTTTCAATGATTTATTCAACCTTTTTAATATTTATCATTAAATAATTTGTTTAGCAGAACATTAAATTATTATCATGACACAGAATTTTAGATGATAATAAGCCTTAATACCGCATAAAATTCTAAATTGGCCCTTAAATTTTTTAATTTATTCTATTATTTTCCATAAATTTTTTTGAAATATGCTAATAACCACTAAATTTTATAAAAATTTTGTTTTTACAAATAAAATCATTATTTTTTTATTTTTTATTTAAAATTCCTTATTTTCTATGTAATTTGTATTTATTTTTTAGAAAAAAATAAAAAAAATGGTTAAATATATTAATCAATGATATAAGTAATTGTGCAAAACAAAGGAGGGTCTATGGGATTTATTAAAAAAAGAAAAAATAAAATTTTGTTAGGTGTTTTTGCGACCGTTATTGCAACATCTATTACCGTAGGAACAGGATTATATTTTTTGAACTCAGATTCTAGAAATAAGTTTATAAGCGTTGCATCAGCAAGTGTTAATCCAAATTTAATAAACAATAATAATTTGGATATTAGAAATGCCAATTCCTCAAGCGTTGATCAAAATCTAAAAGAGAATAACAAAAAAGAAGAGCAAAAAGAAAACAAAAAAGTTGAAAAACCAGATAAAAATATTGAAATTAAAAATGAAGATAAAAATAAAAAAGATGAAAACAAAAGAAATAACGATATAGCTAGCGATTCAGAAAAAATTGTTGAGGAATACATCGATTTTAATGGATTAAAAGTAAAGGTAAGAATTAAAAAAATAATCAGAAATATTGATCCAAAATATAAACATTTAGCAAATCGGGACCCATATATTAATAACACTCTTGGTAAACTAGTTAGTGTTGAAGTTACTGATGAGCTTAGAGAATTAAATAAAAATAATGTTCAAAATTCTTTTAAAAATAAAATTCCAGAAAATGTTTTATCAGAACTTGCTAATAGTACCGAAAGCCAAAATAAAGCTTATATTCGCCAAAATACATTTTATTTCGAAAATTTATTTGATAAATACCGTCGTTTATTTGATGCGCCTAATGACAAAGTTAAACAATTTTTAACTGCACATGGTAAAAGCATTTATGATGTAGAAATTAAAGGTCATTATGAAAAAACCATTGCTGAACTTAATAACAAAATAGCAGAAATAGAAAAAAAACTTTCAGAGCATGAAAATAAATTTAAAGGAAATGATGATCCTGGTTTTGATGAATATTCAAAAGAATTTCAAAGAATATATAACGAAAAGAAAGAACTTGAAAATCAAAAAATTGATGCCAAAAATCATAAATATGTTCAATTAATTAAAAATCTAGATTATACAAAATTTAATGTAAGCTCACAAATTCAGCAAAATTTAAGCAAAGGTTTAGTTATTGATCAAAAAGAGCAAAACGTTTATGTTAATGAAAACGGCGAACTTGAATCATATGCAACATCACCACTTCTAAATGAAGTTGTCGCTAGAAATTCTCGTGATAATGCACAGAAAAGAGTTTTCGGTATACCCGGTCCTTTTGGGAGAACTCCTGATTCTATAGCAGAAGGAAATTATGAGGGATGAATTAAAAATGATGTAACGACATCACCGGAATTTAATTTCTTAAATATTAAATCAGGCGAGGGAATTAAAATCGAACAATTAACTAAAGATCCAAATTCAAAAGTTGAAACTAAAATAAAAAGTGGTTATGTAGTTACTATTGATGCTTCAAATCCAGTGGCATATAACAAAACCTTAAAAGTCATTCAAGATTTAATTGCAAATAAAAAAGAAATTACTTCTTACCGTATTAAAAATATCGGTTTAACCAATAAAAATCAAGAATTTTTTGAAATATTCAAAGCGTTACCTGAACATTTACCACAATTAGAATTGTTTTTTGAAAGCACAAATACTTCAGCGCTTTTAGCACTTGAAAGTAAAAAAATTGATGAGTTAAGTATTTATACAACTGGTAACTCACTTTTAGATGATTGAGTTTTAAATCCTTATGCATTTTTAGGTGTTGCGTGATATAACAACTTAGACTATAACGTTAGCAAAGATTTCCAACGAAATATAAAAATTACTACAAGAGTAACCTTTAATAGTATTGGATTTGAGGAAAGTGATTATAAACCAGATTTAAAAAGAATTAATGATGGTCTAAAAATTGCATATTGAATTAGAAATAATGAACCCCTATATCAAGGTAGTCTTGGTCCTGGATTAGATCCTGATACTAATGAAAGAGGAAATAGCTACCCAACTGGTTTAGATTTAACTAGAGTAACTTCTATGAAATCGCTACGGGGCTTAGAATTTAAAAAAGAACCTACCGATCCTGAGAATACTCGTCGTCGTCTAAGAAGAATTGGACTATATAATGATAGTAGCGTTTTCACAATTGACGCTGATGAATTAAACGAAGCTCAATTTGATATTTTGGATACTAATCCCGATCTTAAACCAAAATCAAAAATATTCTTTAGCAATGGTTTTGAAACTAGAAGAATTAAAGTAACAAATTTAAAGAACACACAATTAACATCTACTGGTAGAACTAATTTAAATATATTACTAAACTTTAGTGAAGATAATTTCTCTAGAGACACCGAAATTGAAATTGATACAAATGATACTAATTTAGTTAATTCGCTAACTGGATTTAAGATTTCACAAGACAAAATAGAAATAGCCTAATATACAAAGGAATATAGATGATGAAAAAGCGTAATTTTAAAAAATATTTATTTGCCCCAATAGTACTACTCTCTCCATTTGCTTTAATTGCTTGCAAAGTGGAGAGCAACAAAGCTGGCGATAAAACTCAAATTCAGCTTAATGAAAGTTTAAATGCTGATCAAATTAGAGAAAAACTTAATAGTATTGAAGATTTTGATTTTGTACAATTTGATCAATATCAAAGCAAAAAAAGAGATCTTAAACCTTCAGATATTATAAGTTATGTTGATGTAATTGCTAAACCACAAGATGCTTCGTTAAGGGATAAGGTTAAAGTTGAAGTTAGCGAAATTAAAGAAGTTAACGATAGAGATGGTGAATTAACATTTAACTTGAAACTTTCATACAATGAAACATCAATTAATAAAGATATTAGAGTATCTGGTTTTAAAAAATATGTAAGTAATATTATCGATCTTCGCCACGAAGAGAGATTTGCTCCCAATTCTAATAAACTACAAGACTATATAAATTCAGATTTGTATTCACAATTTAAATTAGATAATCAAAAATATCTTGATAATTTCCTAAAAAGGTATATTGATTATGCAACTGATAAAAAACCTGAAAATTGAAGAAAAGACATTGCACGCGACAGCGAATTTATTGAGGAGTATAATAAGCTTGCTGAAAAACTTCACTTAGATGATTTTAATAGCGCTTTATATAAAGGATTTGCTTTACCACAAAATGAAGATGGTAAGAAAAAATTAAGTCTATATGAAGGCACCGAGGTTGCAAAAGCTCCTGGCTGATCTGATATTGCCGGCCGTGATGTTAATAAGGCCTATGGTGTTCCAAGAATTTTACCAAATGATACTTATAGAAAATATGCCTTAGATACTTATTCGGTTTCATTCCAATGACCAGATGAGAAAAAAAACAAAGAAGAGAAAACATTAAATAAATATTTAAGACAAGCACACGGAACAATGTGAACAATGGACTTTGCTAAAGAAGAAGGCAAATCTTATCCAACCAAATGATATTTTGGAACTAACATGCATGTGGCTGATGCCTTTAATAATAATGTCATATCGTTGTCCTTATCTAATATTAAAGATAGTGTAGGAATAAATACAAAATTACCATTACTAGGTGGAGATAGATATGCCGATTTCTTTAATTCTTATTATATAAATGGTGACATTAAAGACGCTGTAAATGTAATTTTTGAAGCTAAAGATTTTCTAGATATTAGTCCTGCTAATTATTTAATTAAGTCACAACGAGATAAATACAAAGACTATCAAGAAATGCTAGATTTTGCTATTATTGAAATTGATTTTGAAAAATTAATAAAATCGAAACCAAATGAATTTCCTAATGCGGAATCTTGAGCTAAGAAAATTACCCATGACTATGCTAATCAATCGGACAGACATGTTAAATTTTTATCTGAAACTTACTTAAAAAATTACGATAAAGCTAAATTTAGCTTGGATACCGAAATAGCTAAAAAAGAAAAGAAAGATAATTTTTATATTATTGGTTACCCTATCAGTACAAATGACTGGGGACTTGATAGATATGAAGATAAAGATTTTGATCCTAAAACAAGACCTTATAAACAAAGTCTATGAATTAATGGCGAATCATCATTTTTCAATGCTAAAAATATAAAAATTAATCCTGACAAAAATAATCTTACTACTCAAGAATTTAGACAATTAAATGGTGATAGATTTTCAAGTAATTTAGGTTTCAGAACTTTTGCTGATAAACCTGGTCTATTAGATGCCTTTATCGGTTTTCCAAAAATTTCTAATCAGGAAAAGAATCAATTCTATACTAAAAATAACAGTGATGGAACTAAATCTTATTTCATTAATTTTGGACTTGAATATTCACCAAGACACTTTTCTCCAGAACCCGGAGCATCAGGTTCAGTTATAAGAAATCAAAAAAATGAATTAGTCGGTGTATTCCATTCTAAAAATGGTGCAACTAATTCAGGTCTTGCTGCCGCATTTAGATCTGAAGGATATGATTATGAAGGTTTATATGGTGATTATAAATTACCACAATATGATCTAATTTATGGTGGCGCAACAGGTCAAAAAAATTCTTATTTAGATGAATTGAAGAAAAAATATACCGGATCATTCAAAACCAACTTATTTAAAAATGGGTTCACCATACCTGAAGAATTTAAATTTAATAAATAGAATCACATTTTTTGTGATTTTTTTATATAAATTTTTCTAATATTTTATTTAATTATTCTTATTATATTTCTTTGTTTTAAAGAAAAATTAAATAAATTTATTGAAATTAAAGATTATATTAGCAAACTAAAATTCATAAAATTACTCTCATGCTCTTGTTATTTAATACTTATTATTAGCATTATTTTATATTTAAATAAGAATGCTTTTTCTAATAAATAATTAAAACATAATATTTTTTAAATAATTAAGTAATTCAAAGATTAATTTTCTTTAAAATCTATTAATTTTTCAACAAAAAACAAATTTATAATAATAATTATTTTAGATACTTAACTGCTAATATTTGCTATTTATTTGATATTTAGACACCAAAATTACAAATATTTTGCTAAAAATATGCAAAAACTACATATATATAGATAAAATTTTAAAAAAAATTATATTTTTTAAAAATAACTATATAATTTCATAATCATTAAATTAAGGCAAAATCTAATAATAATGAAAGAAAAAAACATTGAATTTCTTTGGAAAGGAGATCTATTATGTCATTTATAAAGAAAAGAAAAAATAAGATTTTAATAGGGATTTTTTCTACCATTAGTGTAGCATCAATTGCTATTGGAACATCATTATATTTCTTAAACTCAAATTCAAGGAATAAATTTAATAGTATTTCATCATCTGAATTGAATGCTAATTTAATTAATAAAAATAATCTAGATATTAGAAATGCCGCTGATTCTAATGTTGATAGAAATTTAAAAGAAATTAAAAACGAAAAAACTCCTGAAAAAATTTCTAAAAAACCTAATATCGATTCTAGAGAACCGCAAATTATCAAACCAAAGAAACCAAAAGAAGAAATTTTGCCTAAACCAAAACCTAAAAATGAAGATAAAAAAACTCCACCAACTCCTACTCCCCGTCCAATTCAACCAGACCCTTCACCTAGACCTCAGAAACGAATTGAAAAAAGAAAAGTTAAAGTTAATGGAATAGAAGTTGATGCATTAGTGGAAGTTTACCCAGAGCGAACTTATTCGGAATATGATAAACGAAACAGATTAACAAACTTAGATCCATACGTTAATCATATGGCTGGAGATGTTATTAGCATTGAAGTTACTCAAGAACTTATAGATAAAACTACTGATCAATTAATTACTGGAGGATTAATTAATTCTACTGAAAGAAAAGGATTAATTGATATATATGAAAACACTCCAGAGGATAAAGTCGCGGAGCTTTATGCAAGAAGTCAGAACCGAGATCCATGAGAGAGATTACTTTACAGATTTCATAGATTAATCGATTCTGGTAATTTTCGTAAGTTTCTAAAAGAAGGAAAAGAAGCAGAATATGATAAAAAAGATAGAGCCAAGGAATGAAAATCCGATGAACATAGGCGTTATTGAATAATAAAACACCTAGACCAAAGCAAATTTTCAAAATTATCAGCTAACGCTTCTTCTTATTTGAAAAAGGGTTTTACTCCTACATCTAATAATCTTTATGTTGATGAAGAAGGAAATTTAGATTCACATACCTATGATCCGCCAAAAGGGTTTAATCACGTTACTTCAAGAATCCAAAATGATAACTTAAATCGTCGAGCTTTCTCTTTTGATTCAATTTATCCAAGAACTTCTATTGATGTTGAAGCAGGAAATTACCCAGGATGAACAAAACGAGATGTTACTAATGATTTTTCTAAATACGGTATTTCACCTGGTTATGGCATTAAAGTGACCGAACTAACAAATGACAAAGGTATTAAAAGAAAAAAAGGTATTGTAATTGATATTGACGCTTCAAATCGTGATGGTTATAATCATACAAAAGAAATCATTGAAAAATTAAAAGCAGAAAATGTTGATATAACTGGTTATCGAATTCATAACATGGGTAAAGGTGATGCATCTCAAAGCTTTAAAGATATTCTTAAAGCCCTACCAAATAAGTTGCCACTATTAGAATTATTTTTTGACGCAAGTTCAACAAATACTTCTTCTCTTATCGGATTACAAGATAAAGAAATTGACGAACTATCATTATATACACTCGGAAATTCACATTTAGATAGTTGATCTATAAATCCGAACTCTCTAAGAAGTGTTAAATGAGTTAATACTAATGATTATAATGTTAGCTTCGAATATCCCGCTAATTCAAAAATTGCAACAAGAATTGTATTTAATTCATTAGGATTTGATCCTGAAGATTATGTCAAAGATGCAACTACATTAGAAGAAAAGCTTAAGAAAATTAACGATGGTTTAAGAATTGCCTATTGAGTTAGAAATAATGAACCATTTTTCCAAGGGAGTTATGGACCTGGACTTAAACCAGATCATAATGAACAAGGCAATAGCTATCACCAAGGCTTGGATTTAAGTAGAATTCCTGAAATCAGATCATTAAAAGGTTTTATCTTCTATGATAAAGAAAAACAAGCAAACTCAATTCAAAGAAAAATTCGAAGATTGAAGTTTTATAGTAGTGGATCTGTTTTTGAAATTTCAGGTGATGAATTATCAGATGCTGGCTTTGACAGAAATATTGTAATGGGTGAACCTGGATCTAAATCTAAAATTTTATTCAGTGATCCGACAACAAATAAAGTTAAAATCAAGGGTACGGATAAATTATCATCTGGAGCAGTTAATAATTTAAAAGTTTTATACGAACTTGCTGAAGATTTATATAAAAAGGAAATAATTGTACAACCAGGAGCAAGTGAACTTAAAAAACAACTACAAGATTTAGGCTACGTTGTTGAAGAATCAAATGACAGTGGTACCATATTTGTTTAAATTTAAGGTTAGAAATTAAAGGAGGCACAATGAAAAAAAATACGAAAATACTTTTAGCATTTGCATCGGTATCAATTTTACCCATTTTACCGTTAGTAGCGGCAAGTTGTAGCAATGACAGAAAACAAGATGATAAAAAAAGTGAAGATAAAACCGGTGGCAATGAAAAATCTAAAGGTAAAAACCAAGTACCTATTGATAATAAATTTTCAAAAGAAGAAGAATTAAGCGCGGAATTTAAAGAAATTATTAATAATTCTAAATTAGGTGAAACATTTGAGTTAAAGTTTAAAGACTCTCTGTTATCTAAACGAAATATTTCTGATATCTTTCCAACTGAAGTAGCAAATAATAGCCAAATTGCCTACATTGAAGTTGGCGATAAATATAAAGATAAAATTAGGATTCAGTTATATAGCGCTGAATTTCCAAACGGAAAAAGAGACGCTAATGTTACTGGAAAATTTTCACTTAGCCTAGCATTTTCGGATAAAAAAACTGGAAAATTATTTCAAAAAACTATTGCAGTTGAAGGTTTTAAGAAGAATCCGCTAGGAATTGATGAAAATGGTGTTTTCCTTGACGGACCAACCAATAGTTTTAAACCAGCGGCATCTGAATTAGAAAAATATTATAAAGAATACAATCAAAACACTCGTTTTGAGAAAGATAACGAAAAATACGTTGGTCGTCTAAATATAGAAAATAAAAAATGAAATGAAGTTAGAAGCGAAGTTAAAGCCGATGAATCTAAAATCAATGAATATAATGAAAAGGCTAAAGAATTAAATCTTGATACATTCGAAAATTCAGCACACAAAGGTTTTACTTTACCAAGTTATAAAGAAGATGGAACTCTTGATGGACTTAGTTTATTTGAAGGTCAAGAGCGAAGAGGACCATCATGAGTTGACGCACTTGGCAGAGATGAATATAAAACCGATGGGTTAGCAAGACTTTTACCAAATGAAAATTATAGAAGATCTGCACGACAATCATTTAGTGTTTCATTTAGTAATAAAGGCGATGAACCAAATACTTATTCAACAACATCAGGTACCATGTGAATTATGGATTACCAATTAAATCAAGGTATTGATAAGAAATATCCAACCAAATGATATTTTGGAACTAATGCCCATGTTGCCGATGCATTGACAAACAAGACTCATCGATTTGGAATTATTAAATTACTAGATTCGGCAAAAATTTTAACAAAATTTAGATTAGCTGGATTAGATGACAATTTTGTTAACTTAACCTTTAAATCAAAAAAGAATAATGATAATGTCAAGGACAATGGAATCAAAACTGTTTTTAGTGGAAAAGAATTTCTCTCAAAAAACCCAGTTGAATACTTAACTCCAACTCAAAAAGAAAAATACAAAAATGCTAAAGATTTTATTGATTTTGCCGTGCTTGAAATTGATTTTGAAAACATAGAACTTGTATCAGCTTTAACAAGTGATACTAGCGTAACTTCAAAATACCCTCTAACTGGAGAAAAATTAGCAAAATTCATAACAAATGACTATGCCGACGATGTAAAACAACAAATTAAATTTAAAGCAAATTCGTATTTAAGTGATGAAAATTACAAAAAAATTGATTTTCCACTTTCAATTGATGCCAAAAACGCAAATGATTGGTGAAACGGTTATGATGAGTTATTTATCACTGGTTATCCTAGTGCTAGAAATGATTACTTTTTGAAACCTTACGTTGATGATGATCAAAGAAAAAGAGCAAAATTTGATTTCTCATTATGAACAAATTCAGATTACCGCTTTTATGATGGGCTAGTGCCAAATGATTCTGGCGTGCCTTCAATTCCAACATCTAGAACAGATCGGGGAAATTTCTTATCATATAATATTGGTTACCGTACCTTTAATAATAAACCAGGTTTAACTGATTCATTTATTTCTGCTAATCGTTTTGGCTCAAAATTATATGCCGATAATGAAGGAAAAGAATATATAGCAATGGGTTTGGAATATAGTATGCGTCATTATGCACCAATTGGTGGGGCATCTGGTTCAAGTGTAAGAACACAAAATAATGAACTAGTAGCAGTTTATCACGTATCTAATACCTTCGCTCATACAGGTTTAGCAGCCGCATTTAGATCAGAAGGATTTGATTACAAAGGATTATTTGGACAATACAATTTACCACAATACGATTTAATCTATGGTGGTGGTAAAGATCAAAAAAATTCATATCGTAAATCTCTAAAAAAATTGTATAAGGATCAAGGAATTAAAACTAATTTATTTAAAGATGGATTAGATGATGATAAAATTCCTCCACAATTTAAATTTACACAGACACCTACAAATACTAATAAGTAATATTGACTAATTAGTTACACGCTTTTTTAGCAAAATTGTAGTTTTTTCACTAAAAAACTGAATAATTTCTTTTTGTTGTAACTAAAAAAAACATTTTTCAATTTACTATATATAATTATTTTGTCTTATTAAAAAAAGGAGAGCATGATATGCAAAAACAAATAGTTGAAAAGCAAGAAATCTTTGATGATTATAATGGCTTTTCATTAACCAAAAAAATTAATAGAACTGCAAAAATTCTTAAAATAGTAACATTTGCTTTATTTATTACCATGAGTGCTTTGTTGTTATTTTTTGCGCCACGAGCACTTTTTGCCCAAAGTCTATTACCGTTTCAATCGTTACGATTTTTCTTTAATTTTGACAGTTTTGGAATTCAACAGCTTAATATCTTAATTCTATTTCGGTTGTTTCTATTAGGTTTTGTTTTTATTTTCAGTTTTTATAAAAACTTTATAAACCTAAGTCTCAATCAGCATTATATAAAAAAATATTCTTTATGATACACAGCTTATCTACTACTATCAATGGCAAGTTTTTTCTCATTCTTTTTATACTTTGAAAGACTACCAATTAATCTTGTACATTTATCACTTATTTTAGTGTTCGTATACTTAATTAATTTAGGTTACTCAATTCAAAATATTCACACTAAAATGAAAAGTGAACCATTAGTTTATAAAAACAAAAATATTTTAATTATTACTTCAGTATCACAATTAATTAGTTTAGGAATATTCCTTGGAATTGCTTATGGATGAACTTATTCATCAAGAGTTCCCAACTTATTATTTCAAGGTAATAGCTTCTATACTAGAATGATAAACTTATTTACAGTTAGAAGTTTTGTTAATCTTATATCGATTATTGGGATTTCATTATTAATTGCAGTTTTATTAGTTGGCAATAATTTTGAAAGAATAAATCTATTAACACAAAAAGGAAACGCCAAAATTTATCTAAAGAATTTAATAATTTTAAATTTAGGATTAGTTTTTGTTGCTTTTCTATGATTAATTAGAATGTTTGCATTAACATTAGATGATACAAATGTTCTAAAGCTTGAATTACAAAGAAACTATTTATATTTACTTCAAATCATAATTCCATTATCGGTTGTTGGAGTATATTCATATCTAGTCTACTCGAAAAACAAAAAAATTCAGGGAGTGCTAAAACATAATTTATTTTTAGCTATTGCCCAAGTAACAATTTGATTCTCATTACTAATTGTTAATATTAGCAGTCAAGATGAAAAAATTAATATTATTAACTTATTCTTTTCTGGTTTGGGTGCTATTGTTGTAATTACTCTATATTTTATTAGAATTAAATTAGCAAATAATTTTAGTAACATTTTTGTAATTATTCTACTAGTATCAATTATTACCACATTATTAATTTTTTCAACTAATCATTTACTAATTGAAAAGAATAATGCTAATTATCTATTCTATGTAATAAATAGTAACATTACGATTCATGCGATTATGATCATGGTAACATTTATTATTTCATTAATATTCTTATTAGCAAATATCTCTTATCTAATCTACATTATTTTTAAAGTAAAAAATAATCAACTTTTAAATCAAAGTGAAATAAAAATTTCGAAGGAGTTTACAAATGAAAAATAAGGCACAACAAATAAAAAACGAAGAAATATTCAACTTCTATGCTGAATATGAGAAACTTACTCAAAGTGAAAAATTTATTTCATTTGACAAATTTTATGCGACAATTCTTTTAAAAATTAATGAAAATTTTGAGTCAGAATTATTCGAAAAATTTAAACGCGATTTTCAATTAGCATTAACAAATAAATATGAATTAATTTTTGAAAAATTTGTTATCGGATTTAATATTGATTTGAAATTTAGTGTTAGTGCCTTGATTCCGATTCTTACTGATAAAGAATCTTCTGCAACATTAGCGATTAATTTTGCTAAAGCTGACAATCCTACTTATCAAGAATTTCTTAATTTACTAAATGAAAAATTATTTGCGTTAATTGAGAAAGGATTTTATGTTGAACTATTTCCAAATTTAGTTATGTTTTTAGCAGATAATACCAAAACACTAAAATTATTCTTTAGTAAAAAATGAGTAACAACATTACCTTCAAAAGCAGGAAATAATGCACATTAAAAAACTGCAACAAAAACTTTCTAGTTTACAAAATATTTCACTAAAAGTAAATAATGAAAAGAATATTTACTTAATAAATATCATTAAACTAAATCAAAAATTATCATTTTTTATTAATAATTCATTAAGCAATAAAAATAACATTGTTTTAATGAGACAAAAATTTGGAATTAAAAACGAATTGACATCGAATATCTTTTTACCTAAAGGTTTTCAGCGATTAGCGAGATTCTTTCAAACTCATCGTGAGCTATGAATTTATCTAACTGAAGAGCAAAAATATGGAACTGATTCATACACTCGTTATGAAAAAACTATTTTAGCTTCTGCTAGACGTAATGTTTCAGATTTTATTGTTATTGGCAAACGTGCGAAACAATTTTGCGAAGAAAATAAATTTAATATCGTTAAAAGCTTTTCAGAAGAAGAATGTGATGATCATTTAGCTGAACATATTGCTAGAATAATCAAAATTCTTTATCATCAAAATAATTACAAAAATGTTTTCTTTGTCATTAATTCAAATAAAAGTTACGATAGACCATTTCAAATTTTACCAATTGAAAAATTTAGTTTAGGCGAAATTATTCATGAGTTTAGAGGCAATTTAAATACTGAAAAAGATTTTGAAAATTTTAGAATTTATCCTAATATTTCCAATTATTTTGAAACTGAAATTAATATATTTTTAGAAAATGCTCTTAATTCCCTAATTGTTGAATCAAATTTCTACAAAGCAAAAATTGGTTTAGTTACAACTAACCGAATGATTAAAGAAATAGATGAAGAATTAGTAAAAATTAATAAAAAAATTCTTAAATCAAAACGTGAAAAAGAAATTGAAGAAATTGTACTTATTACACGTAATAATAAAAACTTTAGTGTATAAGGGAATGGAAAATTAATATGAAAAAAAATAATTACAAGATATTAATTAATTTTCTTAAGAATCAACCGATAGAGATTGCTTTAGGAAATCTATATATTAACATCTCTGATGATGAAGATTGGGTAATGTTGAGCAATAATTCCATTTCTAACTTTGAACATAGTATTATTAAAATTTATGATGTTTTAGACAAAAAAGAATTTTTTATGTTTTTAGCAAATGCATCAATCACCATCAAAAACAATATTGCTCATGTTAATACCTTTTCTAATTCAAGAATTTTTATTAGAGATTTAAAGAAGGTTAATTATAAAGAACAAATTCAAGCAGTTAATAAAAAAATTGGTGATTTGGAATTGCTAAAAAACATTGGTATGGGAATTGATGATTTCATTACTTTAGAGAAATATAAATCAGAATTATATGAGCTAAAAATGATGCAATTTCTTAACTTAGTGGAGGAGAATAAATATGAGTAAAAAAATATTATCTTTGATTTTATCACCAATTTCAGTTTTACCAGTTGTTGTTGCTAGTGCGACCGTTAATCGTCCTGATGATGAAAAAAATCAAACTAAGCCACAAGATCCAAATAATCAAACTCAAACACCACCAGCAAAACCTGAGGATAAAAAGGATAAACCAAAAGAAATTTCACCAGCCTTCTCTGATTTCAAGGAATTAGCTAATAAAGAAATTGAACTTGCGGTTTCAAATGTTATTAAAGAAGGTAAAAAAATTCTACAAGCATTACATGATACCGCTAAAAAAGAAGAAAATCCTAAAGATTTTAAAGCAAATCTAAGAAAAATTATTTACTTAAAAGAATTAATTAAATATTTAAGTAAGGAAGATAATATTAAAAAAAATCGTTTTGATAATGGTCTTCCACTAATCTTTCCAAAAGTAATTGGTGAAAATAAAGATCTAATTACATCTGAAGCTGATTTTAATAAAAATGTTTACAACAATTTTTGAACCGGAAAAGAAGATTACACTGACTATAAAGAAGCAATTACTGGTGCTGGAAATAAAATAAATTTTTCAGAAAAAAATAAAAAATTTATTACCGATACTAAGGGAACTATTAAAACCGATGCTAAAAAATCTGAGAAAAATGTTTTCACAAAAGAAGAATTTACAAAACTTATTAAAAAATATAGTTCTGATTTATTAAAAGAAAGTCGAAAATTATTTTACGATGAAAAAGATATTCCTGAATTTGAATTAAATTATGATAATTTAGAAAATCTAACTTGGGGAAATCCAAAAAATTTTGCAAGTTGAAGCGATTATATTTTTACAAAACTATATCCAAGAATTCTAGATTTTGACTTAAAACAAAATCAACAAGCTGTTCAAGAGAAAAATCAACAACAAAATAAGAAAAATCCAGTTAACCCTCCTAACATACCACCATTGGTTCCAGGTAAACCAAATAATAAACCAATCTTTGATGATAGCACTGAATTAGAAAAAGCTATTCCATCTCTACCACCATTTGTTAGCCCTGAATATGCAATAAGAAGTTCATCACAATTGAGCAGCTTATTTAGAAGCGCGAAAGAAGAAGATAAACAAAAAATATTCTTCTTTAATAACCCTATTAATACAAGATATGAATATAAAGTTGTAAGCTTTGATTCTGGCGCTAGTGATGAAATTAAAAATATCAAAATATACATAAGTGATAGAGTAGTTAAAAATTTATCAAGAAGTTATACAATTGAAACAACTAAATTACTTACCTTAAGTGAATCAACTTTGAAAAAAGCTGAAGTGGAAAGCTTAAGTAAAATATTTCAAGGAGTATCAAGATCAGTTGGATACGATGAAAAATTAGACTATGGACAAATTAACAACGCGACACTCCAACTTGCGATGTTTAATATGGTTAAAGCTGCTAATGAAAGAATTTTAAATAATGAATCTCCAAGTTTCAGAGAATCACAAGATAAGTTACAAAACTCTTATTTAAATCTTTGAAAAGAAGGTAATGATAATGGTGATTTAGTTGAATCATATAAATATTTAACTGAACTTAATTTCTTAGGCGAGCTTTCAGCTACTAAAATCGACAAAGGAATTTTTTGAGCACATTTAGCTGATGCTTATGTTGAAGTTCTTGAAGATCTAAAAACCGTTATTGAAGGCAATAAAAAAATTATTGAAGAAAATATTGATGAAATTAAGGGCGATAAAATTTTAATTAATCAATTATTTAATATGTCAAGACAAGAATCATTTAAGTTCAAATCATTATCAAATCAAATTCCTATTGATAGAAGTAAATGATATAAATCATATATTTCTCTTTCGACAAGTATTAAAAATAATATTAGCTTACTAAGTTCATTAATTGATCGTGAATTAATCAAAGGTAAAGAAGAAAATAAGAAAAAATATTTAGAAAATTACAATAAAGCTCAAGAAGTAATTAATCTAAATCAACAACAAAAAAACGGTGTTAAAAATATTATTTCATATGTAATTGTGGCAATTGGTGTTTTAATTGTTGCTATCAACACTGTGGCTTTAATCATGAAGCGTAAAAATTTAAAAAATAAACAAATCTTAGCATTAATAATAATTATTTATTTATGCTCATTAGTTTTAATAGGTGCTGGAATTGCCTTATTATTGATATAAAGTGAAAGGAAAATAAAATATGGATAAAAATATTACAAATCCAAAAGTTTCCGCAGTGTTTGATTACATAGTCAAAGTTGAAGGAAAACATAATTATGAACAAAGGAAAGTGTTTCATTTAGAAGATAATAAGAATATAAAATTGTTCTTATTTAACGCAACCGAGGACGAAGCTTATTTAATTTCAAATGCAAATCCAGGCGAAATTCAAATTGGAGCATCAATCATCGAAGATAGTGAAAAACAATCAGTTTTTAGTTCAAAAGATCATTTTGGCAAAATTATTGATATTCATGGCAATACCTACTATCCTAAAAAAGTTGATATTAAGAAAAAACCCGAAGATTTGGAAAGACCAATTTTTGGACTTACTCACAATTTAATGACTGTTAAAAAATTAAATGAACAACTTTATACTGGAATTACTGTCATTGACCTATTAATTCCAATCGGAAAAGGACAAAGAGAGTTAATTATTGGTGATCGTCAAACTGGTAAAACTCATATTGCAATTAACACAATTATTAATGCGGCAAAAAAAGGTGTTAAATGTGTTTATGTAGCTATTGGTCAAAAACGTGAAAATATTACTAGCATTTATAATAACTTAGTTAAATATGATGCTATGAAAAACACAATTATTATTGATGCTTCTGCTACAAGTGTGTATGAACAGTATTTAGCACCATATGTTGGAATGGCCCATGCTGAAAATATCTCTGAAAAAGATGATGTTTTAATTGTTTTTGATGACTTAACAAAACATGCTAATATTTTTAGAGAAATTGCGCTATTAACTGATAAACCAGTTGGTAAAGAAGCGATGCCCGGTGATATGTTCTTTGCTCACTCATCACTTCTTGAAAGAGCCGGATCATTTGTTAATCGTAAAACCATTACTGCTCTTCCAATTCTACAAACAATTGATGGTGATATTACCTCGCTAATTTCATCGAATATTATTTCAATTACCGATGGACAAATCGTAACAAGTACTGATCTATTCTCAGCTGGAAAATTACCTGCGATTAATATTGACCTGTCAGTTTCGAGAACAGGTTCTTCAGTTCAAAGCCGTTTATTAACTAAAGCAGCTGGAGAAATAGGAAAAATTTTCAGAGCTTATAAAAGACATTTAAAATTGGCCATGCTAGATTATGAACTTAATAAAGAAACATCAGTTCTATTGTATAAAGGTAAAATGATTGATAAATTGTTTAATCAAATTGGATTTTCAATTCACTCTGAAACCATCACTATTTTCATGACAAAAATAATTTCATGAGGAATTTTGAGAAATATCAAAGATGAACAAAAGGCTTTAAAATTCTTAGATGCTTTAATTGAAGATAGTTTAGAAGCTAAAAGTATTTTTGAACACATTAAAAATAACGAAAAATATGATGATAAAATTAGCAAAAACTTTTTTGCATATGCTTTAAAACAATATTCTGATTATATGAATTTAAATTGAAAAGTTGAATATGAACACGGTTTTATTCCGTTTACCAAAGATATATTAGAATCAATTGCTAAAAGAATAGGAGATAAATAATGACTGGAGTTGTTAAAAAAATCTGATCAGATATTATTGAAATTAAATTTCCCAAAAAATCGCTACCTACAATAAACTCGCTTCTAACTTTGCACAAAGGTGAAACATTTTTATTGGTAAAAAGAATTATTGATGAGGAAACTATTCGAGCAATTATTGTTTATAGTGCTAAGGATATCGCTATTAATGAAAAAGTTGAAGATACTAAAAAAACATTTTTAGTTCCAGTTGGAAAAGAATCGAAAAATAATATTTATAATTTTTGAGGTAATCCGTTACTTGAAACTAAAGTTAAACCCAAATATGTTGAAATGAATTCAACTTTAAATTCAACAAGATTTTTAGATTCAAAAATTGAAATTATTGAAACCGGAATTAAAGCAATAGATTTCTTTATGCCAATTATTAATGGGTATAAATTAGGAATTTTTGGTGGTGCCGGAGTTGGTAAAACCGTTTTAATGAAAGAAATTATCTTCAATGTTAACCGTCATAAAAAATCAACTGCTAACATTTTTATCGGTTCAGGTGAAAGATCACGGGAAGCTATTGAATTATATGATGAGCTTAAATCATCTAATTTAATGGGAAACTCAGCAATGTATATTTCTAAAATGAATGAATCACCAGGCGCGAGAACTTCAATTGTTCCAATCGGAATTACTGCCGCTGAGTATTTACGAGATGTTGAAAAAGAAGATGTTTTATTATTTGTTGATAACATCTATCGTTTTATTCAGGCTGAAAATGAAGTTAGTGCATCACTTGGAAAAAAACCATCTGTTGGTGGATATCAATCAACTCTTGAAAGTGATGTTGCTAAAATTGAAGATCGTTTATTTAAGAATCAAAATGGTTCAATTACCTCATTTCAAACAATTTTTCTACCAATGGATGATTTAAGTGACCCTTCTGCTGTTGCTGTTTTCAATCACTTAGATGGTAATTTAGTGCTTTCTCGTGAACAAACCGCAAAAAATATTTTTCCCGCTTTTGATCCACTAGCCAGTTCATCAAACTCAATTAGTAGCGATATCATTGGTAAACGTCACTATGATGCTATTGTTGAAACAAAGAGAATTCTAAAAGCATACAAAGATCTTGAAGATGTTATTTTGATTTTAGGTTTTGATGAACTTGATAAAGAAAATAAAATCATTGTTAAAAAAGCACTACAACTTGAAAACTTCTTTACTCAAAACTTCTTTATGACTGAACAGTTTACTAAGGCTTTTGGAGTTTATGTACCACTAAAAGATACCGTAGAAAGTGTTATTAGAATTTTAGAAGGTAAATACATTAATCAAAGTCCTGAAATCTTCTCATATGTTGGATCTAATTTAGATATTCCAACTGATGAAGAACTTGCTAAAAACAATTAATGAAATAAAATGAGCCGTTAAAGGCTTTATTTTTATTCCTTTCATGATTAATGCTTTATAATATTTAAATTATGAAATTTGAAAAAACCATGTGTAAAAAAATTGTTGATAAAAAAAATCCATATTATTCAGCAGCATTAGTTTTTGGACTTCTTCTTCTCTTAACTAATGCCTGCATTTTATGTTATTATTTTTATTCTTATGGAATTCAACCATTATTAAAAAAATATAGCAACCCTGAAATTCGTGACATTGTTCTAAAAAATGGAATTTTTCCTGATGCCCTAGCTGCAATGTGAAAACAAGCTGGTTCATTTACGATGTTAAGTAATTTTATTTTATCATTTGCTTTTATTGTATTTGCTTTACATCATAAATCACAACGTGTTCAATATTTCTTCTTTTTTGCAGTTGTAAATATTTCAATAACATTTTTAATTTACTGAACATTAATTTTCTTTACTATTTTAAAAAGAGGTGGATGAAATAACCTAGGAAGTGCGATTCCAAGTTTTATTCTTCATGCCATTAATCCAGCCATTGGAATGATCTTTTTAATAATTGGAAGAAAAGAAATTCGTTTAAAAACATCAGATTTATGATTATCTAACATAATGGGACTAGTTTACTTCTTTTTTGCCCTAATAACATTTTTTATGGGAAGTCAATTATTACCTGATAAAAATAATTCAGAAGCTTATATTCAATATAATATAGTTGTTTACAAATTTTTAAACTTTATTCAACCATTCTTTTACACCGGAAGAAATCTTGGAATTATTATTACCCTAGATGTGCTACTATTTGTTTTAGGAGCATCACTTCCAATCGCTATTGCTTGATTTTGGAAAGGTGTTCTTAGAATTAAAAAAGCAGAAGCTATAGTAAAATTTAAACATTACGATTAAATATAAACCCGGGTGGTTTATTTTTTATTACTAAATTTTTAGAATAGTATAATTAGAATAGACGTCAATTTTTTTAAGGAGAACATATAATAATGAAAAAATGAAAATTTATATTAGGAGCAATGTCGCCATTGGCAGCATTGCCACTAATTGTCGCATCATGCACAAATAAAACAACAAGCAACGAATCAATCGAAGATATCAAGAAAAAATTAGAAGATAACATTAGCCAATTAAGTAAAGAACAAAAATTAGATTTGATTAACAAAATCGACATTAATCAAACTCTTGATGCTGATCAAAAAGCTGAATTAATCAGCAAATTTAATAGTGGTGCTGGAATTGTAGCTTCAATTGTATGATTTATGAATTCAGCTGAAGCAAGAATTGCCCAAATTCAAGCATATCAACTAGCAACTATAGCCTTTGATAATTTAAAGAAAAAAGCTGCTAATGATAAAATGGATTATAGCGCTTTAAATAGTGACGGAACAGTTAAAAATCCCGAAACTGGCAAATTTGTTCCTGTAGTATTTATGGATATTGATGAAACTATATTCGTCAATGAATATACTGAAAGTTGGTCGGTTGTAGAAAATGGCGGAAGATTTTCAGAAGATAAAAAAGATTCAATTGATGCCATTGGTAAAAGAAGAGCAATTCCCGGATCAATTGATTTCATAAATCACGTATTTAAAGAAGGTGGAATTGTTATGTTTAATTCCGGAATTAGACAATTAAGACCTTCAATTGATGGAATTAAGAAAAATTTAATTTCAGCTGGTATTGATAAAAAATATATACAAGATTGAATGTTTTGAACATCAGGAGTAAATCCACTAAAAGAAGATGGAAAAACCTATGATCCTACTCCATGAATAACCGGAACCAAAAATTCAGCTTCAGAAGTGGATAAAAATTTCTGAAAAGTAACTTCTAAAAATCAAAGAATGAATGGTGTTAGTGATAATCCAAATGGTTGAGATTTCTCAAAATCACAAGCCGGTTCTGGAAATGCCGTTAAAACTAGAGTTATTATGAAAATCGGTGATGACTTTAATGATTTCTTTGATGATGCTTATAAAAGTGAAAGAAATAATGCTAAAAATATTGAATTTTTCAAAAAACCAGAAATTGAAAAATTATTTAAAGATGTTACAGGTGCTACTGGCATAAAAGTTGTTAAAGAAAAAAACTCTAAAGAAATTAAAATTGAAAATTTAGCATGACATCAATTTAATTTGCAAGTTCCAGGCAATGCAATGTATGGCGGTTGAAGCAGTGGTTATGGATATGCTAACTACAAAAAATTATGAGATGCTTTGAAGCAAATAAATCAAAATTCTAATGATAATAAAGTCCAATAAAAAAGATTATTATTTAAACTCAAAAATGAACCGCACGGTTTGTTTTTATTTATATTAAAATATGCTTATCTATCTAAAATTAGGTTGTTTAAGTAAAAAATTATTGTATAATTTTAACGTGTTTAAAACACTTAATTAATATAATATATGTGTATACATTTATTACTATTTTTAAAAAAGGAGAGCAAAAAATGCCAATGAATTTAAAAGGGCGTAGTTTAGATACCGCCTTAAATTTCACAACAGATGAAATTAATTATCTATTAAACTTATCTCTAGACTTAAAGAGATCAAAAATGCAAGGATTACACGTAAACAGTCGTCCTTTAGTTGGAAAAAATATTGTTATTTTATTCCAGAAAGACTCAACAAGAACACGTTGTTCATTTGAAGTAGCTGCTGCTGATTTAGGAGCAAGTTGTACATATATCGGACCATCTGGTTCAAACTTTGGAAAGAAAGAATCAGTTGAAGATACTGCAATGGTTTTAGGAGAAATCTATGACGGTATTGAATTTCGTGGTTTTAAACAAAGCGATGTTGACGCTTTAGTTAAATATTCAGGTGTTCCAGTATGAAACGGATTAACCGACGCTGAGCACCCAACTCAAATGTTAGCTGACTATATGACAGTTATGGAACACAAAGGAACAGACCTAAAAGGTAAAAAGATTGTTTTTGCCGGTGACATCAAAAATAACGTTGCTCGTTCATTAATGATCGGTGCCGCATTTGTTGGTATGGACATTGTTTTATGTGGACCAAAATCTCAATGAGACATTGTTAAAAAAGCCCCAACTCACAAACCAGTTTATGATGCAGTTCAAAAATTATTTGAACGTAATGGTGGTTCAGTTTCATTTTCAGATAATAAATTAACAGCTGCTAAAAATGCTGACGTAATTTACACCGACGTTTGAGTATCATTAGGAGAAGATTTCTCATTATTTGAATCAAGAATCGCTGAATTAGGTGCTTTCCAAGTTGATATGCCTATGATTAAAGCTGCTAAAGAAGATGTAATTTTCTTACACTGCTTACCAGCATTCCACGATGACCACACATTATTCTCAGCAGAAATCAAAGAAAAATTTGGTGAAAAATTCCCAGTTGTTTCAACCGGTGCAATGGAAGTAACTGATGAAGTGTTTAATTCAAAATACAACAAATCAATTCAACAAGCTGGAAACCGTATGCATACAATTAAAGCTGTTATTCTAGCTACAATGGGATACTAATTATGAGTAGAATTGTTATTGCTTTAGGCGGTAATGCCTTAGGAAATAATCCACAAGAACAAAAAGAACTTGTTAAAGTTCCTGCTAAAAAAATTGCTGAATTAGTTAAAGCAGGACATGAAGTTATCGTAGGTCATGGTAACGGTCCACAAGTAGGAATGATTTTTAACGGTTTTGTTAGTGCTCACTCAGTGAATGCTAAATCACCATTAGTTCCTTTACCAGAAGCTGGAGCAATGAGTCAAGGATATATCGGATATCATATGGTATCAGCAATCTCTAATGCTTTTGTTGATGAAGGTTTAACTGAAAATGAAGTTTTATACATTTTAACTCAAACTTTAGTTGATCCTAAAGATCCAGCTTTCAAAAATCCAACCAAACCAATTGGTCCATTCTTCAGTTCAAAAGAAGAAGCAGAAGCTGCAAATCCAAATAGTGTTATTGTTGAAGATGCTGGTCGTGGATACCGTAAAGTAGTTGCTTCACCTAAACCAATTAACTTTGTTGGAATTAATCAAATTAAAAAAGCGATTGAATCAGGCGCAACAGTTATCGTTGGTGGTGGAGGGGGAATCCCAACCGTTAAAGGTACTGATGGTTATATTGATGGTGTTGATGGAGTTATTGATAAAGACTTTGCTTTAGCAAAAATGGCTGCTTTAGCAAAAGCTGATTACTTTATCGTTCTAACAGCCGTTGACTATGTTAAAGTTAACTATGGTAAACCAGATCAAAAAGATCTAAAAGCTGTTAATAAAGCTGAATTAGAAAAATACATTTCAGAAAATCAATTTGCTCCAGGAAGTATGCTTCCAAAAGTACAAGCTGCAATTAAATTCGTTGAAGAAGGCGGAAAAGCAGCTTTCATCGGTGATTTAAAAGACTTAGAAAATATCATTGCTGAAAAAATTGGAACAAAAGTTACATTAAATTAATCAATAATAAAAAAAGTCCAGAATTAAGTTTCTGGATTTTATTTTTTTGTTATCTCATATAATAAAATGCTAGTAGCGGCAGCCACATTAAGTGATTGAACAGAGTCTTCACTTTGTTGAATATAGACAAGTTCATCGGTATGTTTAATTAGTGTATTTGATACTCCTGTTTCTTCATTGCCAACAATTAAGCAAGTTGGTTTAGCAAAGTTAATTTTATGAAGTGCTTTTGCTTTATCGTTTAGCACCGAAGCATAAACTCAAAAATTATTTTTTTTAAGTGTTTGAATTGCTTCGAATAATGAGGCCACCTTAATAACTTTAAGGTCTTTAAATCCACCTGATGAAATTTTTAAAACAGTTGCAGTTACTTCACAAGCTCGATTTTTAGGAATGATAAGATGTTTTATTCCAAAAACACTAGCTGATCGCATAATGGCTCCAAAATTTTGCGGGTCTTGGATATGATCTAACATTAGCACAATTTCTGGCTTATCTTTTAGTACAGTTCCCAGATCATAGTATTGATAGTCATTAATTTCAGCAATATAACCTTGATGATTACCCTTTACCATTTTATTCATTTCGACCATATCTAAATAAATAATATTTTTAAATTTTATTTCTCGATTTACTAGGCCTTTTTGGAGATAAAGTTTTTTAATAGGAAAATGGTTTTTTAAAGCTTCAAGCACAGAATTTTTACCAAAAATAAAATTTTTCACTAGATAATCCTTTTCTTCTTTAGCTCATCTCTCATTGAATCAGCTTCTTGATAGTGCTTGTTTTGAACAGCATCTTTTCAACTATTGTATAGTTTTTTATCTTCATGACTAAGCTTATTAAGCGGAAAAATAAAACCTAAAAGTTCAGCAATTTTAATAAAATTACCATAACTATTTTGACTTTTGGCTAATTTAATTCATTCACTATATCCATTTGCAAAATCAAGATTAGCAAATAACTTAATGATTTTATTAATTATTTCACTGTCATAATTTAAGTTGATTTCTTCTAGTTGAATCTTATTAGCAATTAATCTAAATTTATTGATTTGTATTTGATTGTTATTAAGTAGTTCATCAGTAATATTGATTGGCTTACTATAGTTTGTTGTTAGAATTAAAATTCGATAAGTGTCAGCATCATATTTTTCTAAAAATGTGTGAGGATAAATAATATTACCTAATGATTTTGACATTTTTTGATTCTTATAATTAAGAGTTCCGAAATGCAATCAATCCTTAGCGATGGGTTTGTTGTGTAGAGCGAAATGTTGAATATTTTCATTTTCATGATGTGGAAAAATTAAATCAATTCCGCCGCCATGAATATCAATTGTTTCACCATTAAAGAAACTATCAATAAAACAACTACATTCCGTATGTCACCCTGGACGTCCCTCACCAAATGGACTATTGTATTTAACTCCTTGATTAGTCTCTTTTCATAAAGCAAAATCTAAAATATTTTTTTTACCATAGTCATTACCTTCACTCGCAATTAAATTGGCAATTTTTTGATTACTAATGCTACCATATTCATTTTTAAATTTCATTACATCAAAAAAAACATTTTTATTAACTTGATAAGCCGCATTAACATCGATTAATCTTTGAATATAGCGATACATTTGATCAAGCGAATCGGTTACTCTAATTCATTTATCAGGTGATTCTAAATTAAATTTTTGATACTGTTGTCGATAATAATTTTCATAGAATTGTGAGATTTCGAGCTCACTTTTTTTCTCTTCAATTGCTTTTTGGATAATTTTGTCATCAATGTCAGTAATATTTTGAAGAAAAAAGATTTCTTCTCCTAAATATCTTTGGGTTCTAATCATGATATCAAAAGTCATTGCCGGTCTTAAATTTCCGATGTGTGGGTAATTATAAACGGTGGGACCACATAAATATATTCTTTTCATAGTATGAATATTATATTAAAAATAGCAAATATATTATAATTTTAAGTATGAACATGACAAAAGATATTATTATAGCTTCAATTGAAGAAGCTCTAAAAAAAATGAACATTAAAAAGCCAATAATTTTGACAGAATCCAAAAGTTATGGAGACTACTCAACAAATATTGCTTTAACTTTACAGAGGGAGATTGGCAAAAAAGCAATTGATATTGCAAACGAAATTAATCAAAATATTGATTTAAAAAATTATCCAGAAATTAAGGAAATCAAGGTTTCAGAGCCTGGTTTTATCAATTTCTGAGTATCAAATTCTGTCTTTGGAGACACAGTTAATCAAATTAATAAATTGGGAAATGACTACGGTAGTATTAAAGATAAAAATCGTGGTCCAATTAATGTCGAATTTGTATCAGCAAACCCAACTGGATATTTACACATCGGACATGCTAGAAATGCCGCAATTGGTGCTACATTATGTAACATTTTAGAAAAAGGTGGTTATAAGGTTACTCGTGAATATTTAGTTAATGACTACGGAAATCAAATGAACAGATTGGCAATTTCGGTTTTCTCAAGATATCAACAAATTTTTGATAAAGATTACCAAATGCCTGAAGATGCTTACCGTGGCGGAGATATTATTCAATTTGCAGAAGAATTTCATAGGCAAAATCAAGACAAATATAAAGGTGTTGAATACACAGAAGAAATGGAGGCATTATTCAAAGAATTTGGTAGAAAATTTGCCTTGAAAAACATTGAAAGTGATTTAAAACGTTTTGGCGTATGATTTGATTTATACACCTCTGAAGCTGAACAGTATAAAAAGAATTTAGTTTGACCTACTATTAAGAGGTTAAAAACTACTTATGTAAAAGATGGAGCCACATGACTTGCAACCACTAAAGGTGGCAAGGACGATAAAGACCGTGTTATTATTAAAAGTAATGGCGATTCAACTTATTTATGTGCTGATATTGCCTACCACGAACAAAAGTTTTTACAATTAAATGATAAAGAAAAAGGAATTATCATCGACGTATGAGGAGCAGATCACTCAGGTTACGTTGAAAGGGTTAAATTTTCATTTGAGGACTTAGGTTGAAGAAGAGACCAATTAGAAATTATTTTATTCCAATTACTAAGAGTTGTGAAAAATGGTAAAGAGATAAAAATGTCTAAACGTTTAGGAACTTCACTAACATTAAAAGAATTACTTGATTTAGTAGGTAAAGATGCAATTCGTTTCTTCTTAATTGAAAGATCATATAATTCAAAAATTGATTTTGATATTGCAAAAGTTAACAAACCAGATGAAACAAACCCAATGTATATTATTAAATATGCCCATGCTCGTTGTGTTCAATTACTAGAAAAATCGGCAAATAAAAATCCAATTGCCAAAACATTAGATAATGAATATGCTCAAAAATTAGTTAATGAATTAAAAGAATACCCTGACTTAATTGCTACTATGGCAAAAAATTACAAAGTTAATTTACTTCCACCATTTTTAGTAAAATTAGCTGGAGCATTTAACTCATTTTATTCAAATACTAAAGTTCTAGGATCAGAAAATGAAGAGTCATACTTGGCATTAGTTAAGGCAACTAAAATTGTTTTAGCAAATGGTATGCAATTAATGGATCTAGATATTCCAGATAGAATGTAAAATCAATACAAAAAAGTAAAAATTATTAGCTTTTTTAACTAAGTTAATAATTTTTTTAATAACCCGTTATTTTTTTGTTATAATAAAGTTGCTATTTAATTGATTAAATAGCATTAATTTTTTAAAATACATAATATTTTATAAATTAAACTTTTCTTTCTTACAATACAAACAGGAAAATAAAAAAGGCAGGATAAAACACCTGCTTTTCATTTTTTATTCTTCAAAATTTTTATTTATTTATTGTCATTATAGAGATTCAATCATCGCTTTAAGTTTAGTTATTTGCTCTGTGCTTAATGACTTCTTTTTAGAAATTACATCTTTGAAAATTGTTACTATAGCTTCAGCCTGAGTTTTTTTGGCTCCATCATTTTCCTTTAATTGAGTGTATTCTTCTAGTAAATCATTAATGTAAAATAATGACCAGTAATCGTATTTTGATTTACTTAATAAAGTTCAATAAACTTTAGCTATTTCAAGATGATTAGCCGGTAGTGGTTGATTTTCTTTAATACTTCTAAATGAAGAATTTATATCAATTAATAAGTATAAATATTTCTCGTATTTTTTAGCATTTAGTAATGCTAGTGAATCAAGATAATCTTTAGGGAAATTTTTAGAGCCTTGGTCTTTTGCGATATATTTTGTGTAATCGTTAATGAATAAAATTCCGTTTTCAATTTCCTCTTTATTTTTTGTAGATGATGCTAAAAATTTTTCAAGAATTTGCTTTGTCTCATCCGCATAAGCAAATTTTGATTTATCTGTTAGTTTGTTAAATTCAACTCTACTTAAGTAATATAGCGATAAATATATGGCTCTTTCATCATAATTTGATATATCTATTGGAGTTTTATCCTTTTGATTAGATCCACCATTCATACCTCCCTGATTTTTGCCCTCGTTTTGATCTTTACCTTGGTTTTGACCATTGCCGTTCATGTCATCTTTTTTCATCATGTTGCCGCCTTGGTTTTGACCATTACCTCCTTTATCAGTGGTTGTACAAGCAGCCGCTAGTGGCAGTGGTATTACACTTAGTGCTCCAATAGCAAATAGAATGATTTTTTTATTTGGTTTTAAACTTTTCATAATTTCTCTCCTTAACAAATATTTTAATTTATAAGCAATGAAAAAACAAAATTAAATATATTTTTGTATATAAAAAATCGCTAATTTTAATAATGTTTTAACAATAAAATTAATGTGAGCGTTTTGAATAAATTTAAATTGTTACGTGTTTAATTAGTCTTTTTAAGATTTTTCCATCCAATTTGAATTTAAAAAACTAAAATAATTTCATTTCTATAATAATAAATTAATGATAATTAATTTACATAAATATAGAAATTTTAGTTAATTTTTTTTGTTTTTTTCTATTTTAATTATAATTTAGATATGTCATCAAATAAAAGGCGTAAATAGTACTTTTATTTTTGAAATAAATCTATTATTTTAAAGAAAGTGTGACATGTAAAACATTATGTTTATAAATTAAAAAAATGAATTTTATATAACAAATAAGGAAAAAATATGAAAAAATCTACAAAATTAATGATTTCTTTAGGATCAATTTCATCTGTTGTGGTTTTACCACTAGTTGCTGCAGCTTGTGGCAATTCAACTGATAGAGCAAACAGAAAAACTAATCAATCAATAGATTTTACTAAGTATGGAGTTGAATCTGCCACTCTTAAAAAAGAAAGAGTGTTAATTCACCCAGCTGCTAGAGACGCCAATAAATTGGATGATAATGGCGTGTTTACATTTAGTTTACATCTTGAACCAACAAGAGGAGTAACTGGAGAATGATTAGGTTTTGCTTCTGAAGTTAGATCACTAAATGACAATACTTTAGTTGAACCAGAAACAGTTAAAGTTGCTACAACTCAAGCTGATACAACTGCGGATCCAGAAAAAGGCTTTCCATTAGTATTTAAATGAGATGGTAATAATAAATTAACTGAAGGAAAATACTATACATTCGTGTTCTGGAAAAAAGACGGAACAGAAAAAATTGTTTTCAAACAAGAATTTATTAACTCAAGTCAAGATACTTTTAGAGCAGAAAAAAGAAGAAAAACCAATCAAACATTAGACTTTACAAAATACGGTATTACTAAAGCCGCTACTGTTAAAGATAGAGTTTTAATTCACCCAGCTGCTAGAGATGCAAATAAATTAGACCAAGACGGAGTATTCAAATTTAGTCTACACCTTGCTCCAACAAAAGGAGTAACAGGAACATGAATAGGTGTTGCTTCTGAAGTTAAATCATTAGAAGATAATACTTTAGTTGAACCAGAAAGTGTTAAAGTTGCTGAAACTGAAGCTGATACAGCTGCTGATTCAGAAACAGGATTCCCATTAATTTTTAAATGAGATAAAGAAAACAACAAATTAACTGAAGGTAAAGCATACACATTTGTATTTTGAAAAAAAGACGGAACAGAAAGAATTGTTTTCAAACAAGAATTTATAGATTCAAGCAGAGACACATTTTTAGCAGAAAAAGCTAGAAGAACTAATCAAACTATTGATTTTACTAAATACGGTGTTGCTAAAGATTTTCCAGAAGGTAGAGTTTTAACAAGAACTTTAATTCACCCGGCGGATAGAAGATCAAATAAATTTAATGCACAGGGAAATTTTAGATTTGCTCTACATTTAAAACCTGTGGAAGGAGCTACCGGAGAATGAATAGCACTTGCAACTGAAGTAAATTCATTATCAGATAATACCTTAAAACTTGATTCTAATGGTAATCCAATTGTTAAAAAAGCGACAACTATTGCAAAACCAACTGAATCATTCCCATTAGAATTTATTTGAAGTGAAAATGGTCAAAAATTAGAGGCAGGGAAATTCTATACATTTATTTTTTGAAAAAAAGATGGTTCAGAAAAAATTGTATTTAAAGACGAATTTATTAAAACTAGTCAAGATACATTTAAGGCAGAATAAAAATCAAATTTTTAAAAGTCAAACACTAGCTAATGTGTCTGACTTTTTTAATTTAAAAAATAAAAAAAATGGCGGGTAAGAGAGGATTTGAACCTCCGCGGGTGTTTTATCACCCCTACAGTCTTAGCAGGACCGCCTCTTCGACCACTTGAGTACTTACCCATTTTGCCATTAAGCAAAAAAATTATATAATAAAAATTAATATTTTGGTAAATATGATTGTTATTTAAAAAAAATAATCAAACTAAAAAAGTTTTATTAATTTTTTTATAAATATTATCACCTTAAACTAAGAGTATATTTTTAATAATTGGAAATTTATTAATTAAAATAAAAACATACTATTTTTTAAAAAAGTATGTTTGATTATTTAATTATTTATTTGGATAAATCTCAGCAATGTCTACACTTTTTGCATAAATTCCAAGGTGATTATCAATTGCGTGTTTTTGAGCATTTTCTAAACTTTTGAAATATTCAACATTATCAGTGTAGAAAGAACTGCTCTTACTTAATGAAATATATTTCATTTTAGCATATCCATAATATACCAATTGCTCATTAAGGCAATAAATTTTACCATCGCTATCTTGATAGTAAACTATTCCAACGGTTCGACCATATCGATCAAGATATTTTTTGTCATTTTCTAGATGTTTATTGGCACTATTTTTAGTTCTTTGGGGGACAATGTAAATTTTTTTAGCTTCTTCTAAGATACGTTTTGTATAATGTTCCGCTATTTTTCCATATTTGTACTGAATTCCGGTTGTGTCATAGAATTTGCCATTTTTATGTGAATGTGTTTCAGGAGTATCAACTCCAGCAAAGCGAAGCACTATTTTAGAATCTGGCAAATCTTTTTTATTTTCAGAAAAGGCTTCTAAAGTATCACCATCTCTTACGCGGATATTTCAGCTTTTTATTTCTCTAGCTTTATTAATTTTAAATTCTCCTTCGATTATTTCGAATTTAAAATCACTCGCATTTAAATTGTTATTTTCGTATTTCTCTAATGTTTGTCTAATTTCATCAATTTTTTCTTGAATTGATTTGTCATTAAGATTTTGGCTTTTAATTTGAGATTCAAGAATATTAATATCGTTTTGAATATTTTCATAATTTGGAATATAAGATTTTTGTTTGGCTATTTTTTGCTTAAGTTCTGAAATTTGATCTTGGTATGCAGATTTTTGCTCAAAGGTACATGAAATAGCGGCTATTGGGATAAAGATAGAACTTAAAGCAAGTGCCGGGATTATTATTTTTTTATTTCTCATAATAATAATTTTATTCTTTTAAAATAAAAAAAAGTTAGCATTGATACTACTAACCTTTAATTTCTGGTCTTAGAGCTGTTCATGTGCCATCTTCATTGTGAAAAAATCTTCCATCAACTGTTAATAGCCGAAACAACTCGCCGCGTTTTGCTTCTAACATCTTTTCATCGGATATTTCTAATGGTGTTTCAGAGCGTCATCTATCGAAAATTTTTTTTGTCACCCCATCAAAAATTTCTCTAAATTCCATTCCTTCACTATTTCCTAGTGTCTCCTTAGCAATATCAACAAGAGTTTTGTATTCCATATTATTCTCCTTTATATGATGATCTTAAAATTATTTCTAAAGCTAAATTTAGATATAACTTAATTAAACATTTAAATCTAACTACAAAAATCACTTTTATCCACTAGACTTACATAAAAAAGTATAACAAAATAGTATAATAGAAGTGTATAAATAATATTAATTTGTAATTATATTTTTCTTATTTAAAAGGAATTCAATTATAACCAAAAAGAAACCTATTTATACGCTTAAATATAACATCTTAATTTGAAAGGAATAAAAATGTCTGTATTTGACAGTAAATTTAAGGGAATTCATGTATATTCAGAAATTGGAGAACTAGAATCAGTTTTAGTACATGAACCAGGGCGTGAAATTGAATATATAACTCCAGCCCGACTAGATGAGTTATTATTCTCAGCAATCCTAGAAAGCCACGATGCTCGTAAAGAACATCAAGAATTTGTTGCTGAACTAAAGAAAAACAATATTAATGTAGTTGAGCTAACAGATCTAGTATCTGAAACATATGATATGGTTTCGAAAGAAAAACAAGAAAAATTAATCGAAGAATTCTTAGAAGATTCTGAACCAGTTCTATCTAAAGAACACAAAGAATTAGTAAGAAAATTCTTAATGGGATTAAAATCTTCAAAAGAACTAATTCAGTACATGATGGCAGGAATCACTAAACACGATTTAATGATTGAATCAGAACATGAGTTAATCGTTGACCCAATGCCAAACTTATACTTCACTCGTGACCCATTTGCATCAGTGGGAAATGGTGTAACCATTCACTACATGAGATATAAAGTTAGACAGCGTGAAACATTATTCTCAAGATTTGTTTTCGCAAATCACCCTAAACTAATGAAAACACCACTATACTACAACCCAGAAATGAAATTATCAATCGAAGGTGGGGACGTATTTATTTACAACAATGATACCCTAGTAGTTGGTGTTTCAGAAAGAACTGATTTAGAAACAATCACCCTATTAGCAAAAAATATTCGTGCAAACAAAGAATGTGAATTCAAGCGTATCGTTGCTATCAATGTTCCTAAGTGAACTAACCTAATGCACTTAGATACATGACTAACAATGTTAGATAAAGATAAATTCTTATATTCACCAATTGCTAACGATGTATTTAAATTCTGAGATTATGATCTAGTTAATGATGGAGATGAACCACAACCAAAAGTTAATGGTTTACCACTAGAAGAATTATTGGAATCAATCATTCACAAGAAACCTGTTTTAATTCCTATTGCTGGAACTTCAGCTTCAGATATCGATGTTGAAAGAGAAACTCACTTTGATGGAACAAACTACCTAGCTATTGCTCCTGGAGTTGTTATTGGATATTCACGTAATGAGAAAACCAATAAAGCTTTAGAAGATGCTGGAATCAAAGTTCTACCATTTAAGGGAAATCAATTATCACTTGGTATGGGAAATGCACGTTGTATGTCAATGCCTCTATCACGTAAAGATGTTAAATGATAATTTAAATATTCATTAAAGAATATGGTCAAGTGTAAAGCACTTGACTTTTTATATTTTCTAATTGCATTTTAATACTACACGGCGACATAATGTTAATTAAATTCTTTTTTAATGTTTTTCATTTGATTAAAAAATTAATTTCAATTTTTGTAACCTAGATTTAATATGTTAATTACATAAGATTATTCAACATATGATCAACGCAAGTATATTATGAATATTTAATTTTTATTTAAGCTTCTACTTTTATATAAATAATCAAAAAATCATATTACAAAAACACTCCATTTTGGAGTGCGAATTTTGTACAAATTGAAAGTTTGAACTATTAATATAATTCTTAAACTTTATAATTTGAAATTATCAATTAAGATTTTTGTTCATTATAAACTATTCTTTTATTGATTTTTCTGGGAACACAAATATTGGTATAAAAGCATGTAAATATTTAATTTTGCTTTTTTCTTTTCTCATTACAATTAAAACAGTAATAAATTTTCCAATATAGAAAATTGGAATTGTAAACAAGGTTGCATATTCTAATGAAACTATTCCAAATATTGAATATTGATTAAATGCGGCAAAGTAGCTGATTAATAATAGGATACTTCCGAAAAATACAAGATAAATAAAAATGTATAAATAGTTAATAAAATTACCTAATTCGGCATTAATTTTGTATTTACTTTCTTTACCAAAAATGTTGATATTAATAATATACGAGCATAATAGATCAATTATAAGTAGTTTAGATAAAAATACTATGCTGTAATTGTATACAATGCTCAATAAATCACCACTTAAATTTTGCCTTCAAATGAATGGTATAACTGATAAAAACAAATAAGCTGAAATTAATAGCATATTTAAAATCTTATTTATAACATAACTTCTACTTAATTTTTGTTTATTGATATAGCGATTAATTAAATAATATCCTTCGCAATTACAATAAGAAAAATCTTGATTTGTGCACCGGTTAAGTTTCTTTGCTAATATTCGATTAACTTGAAATTTATTAAACATAAAAATGCTAAAAACTAATAATATCTTGATTAATAATTGTCAAGTAAATGCATCAATATTTAGCTGTGTAGATAAATAAAATATAATATCGGATATTAGAATTCCAATAAAGGAAATAATGCTAATAATATTAATGGCTAAAAAAACTTTTATTGTCACATCTTTTTTTCAATTTTCGCTGCGACTTAATCTAAATAGAATTTTAAAGTTATCAGCCACTGTAAAATTAGGTGTCATATAAAATCCTTATCATAATTTTAAAGCAACAATATAGTATTTGACACCTATAGCATCAATACTATTAATTGCTTTTAAAATTAGTGTTATTTAGCTTATAGTTTATTTGCTTAACTATTCAATTTATAAATAACTTTTTCACAAATTGTTGTAAGTTCTTACATTTGATTTCATGATTAAGTTATTTTCATTATTGAATGTTTTAAATACAATTTGTTAAGCAAAATTTAATTTTTCAGCAGTTTTAAATTTAGATAAATTTTGAAAAATTGTAAATAAATTTTCTAAATTGGAAAATAGTAAAGGGTTTTAAATAAAATCTAAGTAACGATCAAAGATGACAACATTTTTCTAGTTTTCACCATAAGGAATATATATTTTAAACTTTTAAATTGACTAAAAATAATATTCAGTTTACCATAAAATAATGCTGTAATTTTATGGTAATTTGAGATTTAGCTAATTTTTAAAATTAATGTTATTGATATAAAATAACTGCTAAATTCAAAATCAAAAGAACAATTTTTAGAATTTTAAAAAAATGTAGAAAAAAAATTAGGTTATTTTTTACCTAATATTTCTATTTTTTTAATTCCTTTGCCAAAATAAAATATCAAATTCATTTTAAATAATTTGTAATTTATTTTGTCGCTATTAAATTGGAAATTAGAAATAACTAAATTTTGATTGATATTTTTTAGACAGTGTCAAAAACTAGTTTCAAGATCATAATTGTAGTCATTTACATTCGATTTTATTTTATTTTGCAAAAACAAATAAGCGCTATTTAATGAATTATTTTTTTCATTAAGCGACACATCACTTATTTTGTCTATCCATTGCAATATTTTTTTCATATTTTCCATAATAATTATAAATCAACAATAACATAGTCATACCAGGAACAATAAAAAATATTAACTTATTAATAATCTAAATAAAAATTAGGCGCTAGCAAATTGCATCTAATTAAATTGAATAGATGACAAACGTTTATAAAATTTGAAAAAACCTTAAATTTGTTTATTTAATTTTACTTTCATTAAGGAATTCATCAAACTTTTTTCTGCCATATTTTTCAATATATTTAAATATGGTTTATCAACATTATTTATATCATCTTCAAAAGTAGCACTATCAGCTAATTCTAAATCGAAAGGGTTTTTATTCTTGGACAATGATTTAATATATCATTATAGTTTTTTAGCCATTTACTTAATAGTTTTGTACTAGTACAAAAGACAAACCTTATTGATGTAGTAGCAGTTGCAACAACTAAGAGAATAGTAAGATTTTTTCATCATTATTTCTTTCCTTAGTATTTAAAACACTAAACTAATGTATTCTATTTATAGAACAACACAACCTCTTATATAAGCGTATAATAATTACTTTTACATAAAGAAATCCAAAAAAATATAATTAGTGAATTTGTGTAGACAATTAAATTCAATTAAATTTAAATTGATTTTAAAATATGAAATCATATAAAATCATAAAAGTATTTAATAAATACTTCTATTAACTAAGGGTACTACGCATATTGTTTTTGCAAATTTTAGGGGCATAAGATTTATTTAATAATTTTAATTAATTTCAACATTGCTTCTCTAGATTTGAAATACTTTATTATAGTATTTATTATTTTATTTTTGTGCGAAATATGTTTATTATTAAATGATTATTTAAAACTCAATTAAGTTTAATAAAATCAAACAATTAAAAAATACAAGTTTACCTTAGATCACTTGCTATTTTCTTAAAATTACTTTAATTTAAGTTAATAATTATTTTTAATTCTTTCGAAATTTTTTTGATTTTTCTTATTATAAGATTCAATAATATCATCATATGAAATTTTCATAATTTGACCAAGACCTAAGTAAGCTCCATAAGCTTTTTTAATATTTGATTTTTTCTCTGATTTAAATAATTTTGTAAAACATTGGTATGTATAAATAAGCTGCATATTAAAATCTTGATGTTTTATAATAATGGGAATTTCAGGATCTAAATGGTTGCGGTAGGCAATACTTGTTAGAAAATGAATACCATCAGCAAATTCCTCTAACATGGCGTCATGGTTAATTTTAATTTGTTTTTTTCAATATTTGAATGTCATGACTTCATTAGCGAATTCGCCAAGCTCAACAAGCAAAGCGATAACTCTTTTTTTATCAATATTGTTAGGATTAACTAACGAATTACTAATTTCCTCATCTAATTTAATTTGAGTATCAAAGATATATTTTAAATTCATAATGTTATTATAGAACTTTATTCGCCTTAAATTTTTAATTTTGTAAAAAAATATATATAATAATAATTGTATCTGCTCCAGTGGCGAAATGGTATACGCAGTTGACTCAAAATCAACCGATGAAAGTCATGCTGGTTCAAGTCCAGTCTGGAGCACCATATGATCATAATCACTAATTTAAGGACTTAATTATTTAAGTTACTTTTTTATTTATAATTATAAGGTATAGGAGGAGCATGAATAATCGAAAAAACGAGCTTAAAAAGCTTAAAACAATAGAAATTCATTCCATTTGATATCGCGCACTTTGAATTGCGGCAATTACCATTGCCTTAGTTTTCTTAATTTATATTAGTGCGGTATTTCAAAATAAATATGAAAATGTTCTAAGAATTGTTAACGATGTTATTGTCAGCTGCCTAGTTGGACTTCTTTCGGCTATTTTGCTAATTTTAGCTGCCTTCATTTTCTTAGATCTTTATAAACGCCGAAAAATCAAAGATTTCTTTGAATACTATGCGTATCTTAATTCTCTAAGATCACAACAAAAACAATTTATTTTAAAAGAAAAACGTATTAAAGAGGTCTTTGATTTAAAATCGGCAATGACTAAAACTCAGTTTATTGCTTTTGTTGCTTCATTACTTGAATATTCAGAAGCGTCAATTGATTACGCTAATTTAATTAATGAAATTAATGCTGATTTTGCAAAACATAGCTTTTTAGATCCTGATTTTAACATTCAAAGAAAAAACGCACTCATAAGAACAACTCTTTTCAATATTGTTATTCCAACAGTAATTAATGCTTTTATTATTCTTGCGATATTAATCTTTTCTAATGATCCAACTGAGGATTTAAGAGCAGTTGTTAGATTATTTATAGTTTTAATGGTCACAATTTATGGAGTTAATATTTCAGTTTTTGTTTATGAGCTTTATATTTTAAATCGCGTTAAGAATTATGAATCTTTTAATAATTTTTATATGCTTTCGTTCAATAATTACAATTACAAATTTTTGAACTCAGCATTAGTAAAAAAATAATTCTCTAAATTCATTGCTTAAAATGTTTTATTTTGTATTCATAAACACAAAAAAATACATTTTTAAGCATTTTTTAATTTAATTAGTTTTATTTCTATGTTTACTATTGGTTTTTAGTTTTAAAAAAGCCAAAAAGAAAAATATTTATAAAAATATATTAAAATATTATTGTGAAAAAATTAGATTATTTTAATAATTTCATAGTATTATAACAAACCAATTTAGCATGGTGCTATTTTGGTTTGTTTTTATTTAAATAAAGAATTTCAAAACAAAGAAAGGATTCTTAAAACTATATATGAAAAAGATAAATAAAATTATATTAGGAGTTGTTCCGTTTGCTTCTGCTCTAGCAGTTCTTCCAATTGCTGCAGCATGTAATAGTAGCAGAAGGTATGATCAAACCGAACAATCAAAACTTAGAATTGCCTCTGGTTTCTCAACAAGCAATTCACAAGGACAAGCCCTACAAGGTATTGTTGACACTTACAATGAATGAGTAAAAAAGAACAATAAAACAGCTGAGGGGCATAAAGAAGTTGAAGTTGTAGTTCTACCAAATGGTTATAACACCGACGTGCTTTCTTCAAAACTTCAAGCACAAGATACAGAAAAATTCTGAAACTTAGTTGTTAACTATCCATCAGCAGCTTCATTAATTGCTAAATATGAAATGAATTTAGCGGTTCCTGAAGAAGATTATAATTCTTTTGGAATTTCAAAAGCATTTAAAGATGTTAACAAGCTAATTGCTGGTAACTTCCAAAATGAAAAATGAGTTGTACCTCTATCATGTTCATCAGAAATGGCAGCGATTGCAAAACCTCTATTGGGAAAACTTTTAAGTGAATTAACTACTGAAATGGGCGTTACAATAGATGCTAACAATAGTAAACAAATTAAAGCATATATGGAATATTTCAAAAAAGCAGATGCTAAACAAAAAGATTACATAAATGGCCTATGAAATGGTGGAAAAGTTAAAGCTGAAAATAAAGATAAAGTTAAAGAAGAAATTCTTAAATTAACTCCAACTATTTCTGATAGTATGTTTGAAAATTATGAAGATTTAATTAATTTGGCAATTTCACTGAAGAAATTATACCCATCTTCTGTTACAAATTATGTTTTAGGTTTTGATTCATTACCAACCGCTATTAATATTATGGCAAGTTCACTTGCAAATGGTGATTTAAAAGAAAACTACATTAACCCAGATCCTAGCGTTACGATTACTGGTGGTTGAGACTTTTCTTCATTTATAAAAGAAGGAACAAAACAATATAACCTTTTCAAAAAAATTTCTGATTTGTTAATTAGGGGAATTGATGAAGGTGCTATTTGAGTTGGTGGTGGTGGTAGATATGGATCATCTGCGTTAGTTAACTACCAATTAGCAATAAGCATTGGTTCAACCGCTGGTTATTTTCATACTTATATACGGAATTCGAATGATCGTAAAAGATACTTTGTTAAAGGAACAAAAATTACATTAGAGGATAATTCACTTGAACTAGTGGCTGAAAATGATAAGGACAAAAATGCCGACACAACTGCATTTTGATTTAAAGCATTAAATAATTCAAATGTAAATAGTGTTAAATTAAGCACTCTAGAGAAAGTTGGTAGTAGATTTGATAAACAACTAAAAGATGCGGCAGCTGACGAAAAAGCTAAACAAATCAAAGGTAAAGATGGTTGATTAGTTTCTGGACCTGCATGATCATTTAAGAGCAATAAAGTTGTATTTAAATATGCTGACGAAAACAAACAAGAAAAAACCATTGAATTTGAAGGTATGAATTTAGGAGATTTATTTAAAGACAATAATAGCGACGATAAAAATGTTTACTTTTTAGAAAAAGGAGCTATAGATGTTAAAAGTGTTGATAAATCTACTGTTGTTGGTAAAAATGATGCTGCTTGAATTTCTGCACCAGAAATATTTGATAAAAATAGCAAAAAACACGGCATATTTTCACAAGGCCCTTCTTTAGTTGGGATTCATGCTAATGAAAAAGAAGATAATGCTACAAGATTATTTATAAAATGATTATTTACTAAATATGAAGATGAAATTTCATTAAAAACCGTAATTGGCCGTAAAGAAACAATAGATAAATATACAAATGTTAGTCCATTAGATGCATTTAACTTTACAGCTAACTATGTTTCTCCAACAGAAGAATACTTCACAAAAGATATTAACTCTGAAGAAATTAAAAAATTAAATCCAGCAAATAAACTTGCTTTCGAAAACTTTAAGAAAACAGATTCAGATCCAAGTAAATATATTGCTGTTGAAGATGTTGCCGCCGCAGAATCAGATGCGCTAAGAAGAGCAATTACAACAGCAGCTGGTGGTTTAGTAACAGCTGCTCAATCAAGCAAAGAAATCACATTTAAAACATTCTTAGACGGTATTTTAAAATCATTCAAGATTTAGAAAAATAAACAATGAAAAAGAAAATAATTTTCGGAATAGCAGCCCCTATCGCAATGATAGGGTTTCCTATTTTTGCGATTTCTTGTGCATCAAATAAACTAAATAGTGAAATAATAAAATTAAATACCAAGGATAATCTTTATCAAAAATTTGATGTTACCGATTTTCATAATGTTGGCAAAATTTTTGACACAAAAGTTAAATACAATATTAGAAAAGATGGAATTAGAGTTCCTGTGGAACAAACTTTATGGGAATATTTCAATTATGCTGAAGGTGAAATTGTTAATTTAGCTGATGGTGACACAATGACGGTTAGAATAACTCAACAACCAAAAATATTACCTAATGGTTCAACTATTACTTTATCTAACACTATAAAAATAAGAATACCACTAATTGATACTCTTGAGGAGAATACTTCAAACGTTGGAGAAGAAGAAAAACGACTTGCGCATATAGATAGTGAATATGCTAGAAGTATGCTTCCAGTAGGAGCAAAAGTTAGAATGATATCAAAAAATTGAAACGATAAATCTTATGATAGAGTTGTAGCATCTGTATTTTTTGGAGAAAATTTCACAAGAAATTTTGCTATTGAAATGCTAGCAGCCGGGTACACTTTGGCGAAAATAGAGAAAGTAAACGTTATTGATTTTTTAGCCGATTATAACAAACCAGAAGATGAAGCAAGAGAACTTTATTCATACACAATACCATATGCCGCTTATGCAATCAACTACGGTATCTTAAATAAAAAAGGTTTTTATGGGGAACCACATAATTTTAAAGATCCATATGTTTTAGCATCTAAATATTTAGAACATGGAGAAGCCCTAATTAATTCGTCATTGTTTATTTTGCATCCATCATTATGAGCTAAAAATGCTATAAAATCAAATTCAGAAAATAATATTTACAAATTTTTAGAATCAAAAAATCAAAATAAGGAATAACTATGAAAAAAAATATTACAACGAATTCATTATCACAAGAAGATATTCATAGTTTCTCTAAAAAACGTTATGAAATGAAGAAAAACATTCATGCCATTGAAATAAAAGATTTAGTAATTGACTTCGGTGAATCACTAGCAGTGGATAATGCTTCATTTACCATAGAGAGAGGAGAATTGGTTACCTTACTGGGGCCTTCAGGTTCGGGAAAAACTACAACTTTAAATGCTATTTCAGGACTTTTAAGACCAACAAGTGGAAAAATATTTTTCTCAGGTCTAGATGTTACTAAATTTTCTCCGCAACAAAGAGAATTAGGACTAGTTTTCCAAAATTACGCATTGTATCCTCACATGACTGTTTATGATAATATTGCCTTTCCACTTTCGAATGATAAACATTGGAAAGAGGAAGTATTAGAAAAAACAAGGACATCGCAACATAAAATTTTTGAAATTATTTTAAAACATTATGGTGTTGATGGTTCATCTATAGAATTATTCAATAAAAAGTTTTACTATTTGATTGACAATCCAAAAGAAACTATTAAATATCTAAATGAACTTATCGCTGAGAATAATAACGTTATTGATAACGAAGTAAATAATTATAATTTTTTGGTTACTAAAAGTATCGCCGAAGGTTCATCACTAACCAAGAAAGTTCTAAAAGATCTAAAACATCTAAAAGAACAAAAATATGCCGATATTAAAGAAGCTGAAATTCAAATTGCTCACGAAAAAGCAGTGATTAAAGTTGAACATGATAATAATGCACTTAAAAATGGTGGCAAATACGATTATAGTTTTGTTAATCCGGTTATTTCAAAAAGTAAAGAAAATATTTCTAAACTAGAAGAAAAAATCGAGGAAATTAAAAATAATTATAAAACTCAATATGCCTTAATTAAATCAGAATATGAAAGTAAGTATAAAGAAGCAAAATCAAGAAACGCAATGGCATTAAAAAATGCCAAAGAAGAATTAAAATACAAGAAAAAAATTCAAAAGTTATCTCCTCTTTATGCAAAATTACTTGAAATTGAACTTAATAGAAATAAAGAACTTCAGAAAAATCAACTTGAATATAAAAAATTCCTTAATGATTCCAAATTAAGTGCTGATGAATCTGCTAAACAAAAAATGCAAGCAGAATTCTTAGCTAAAAAAGAAGAAATTCTTAAAAAAGAAGTTTATGAAAGCAATTTAGTTAAAGAAGAAATTTCAAAATTAGAAAATTATTCTAAAGTATCACCATTGCTTCAAAAAATTGCTGAAATCAAAGCTAGATACAAAATGACTTTGAAAGTTACAAAAAGAGATTATCGTGAAGAGTGTCTAAAATTGTTTGAACCTCTATTCGAAAAAAATCAAATTACAAAGGGATCATTTAGCAAGAAAATTCAAATTTTAATTTCAACATTACCAAATGATTTACAAGAAAAAGTAAAAGTCTTATCAAAAGATGTACTAACTATTCAAGAGGCAATTATTAGAGATGTTCTTGAAGTTGCAAAGAGAGTTGAAATTACCAAAAATTTAGCAAAAAGACCAACACAACTTTCTGGTGGTCAACAACAACGGGTAGCTATTGCTAGAGCCATTGTTAAAAAACCAAAAATTCTTTTATTAGATGAACCGTTATCGAACTTGGATGCAAAATTACGTATTTCAACTAGAAAATGAATACGTTCAATCCAACAAGAACTTGGTATTACAACAGTCTTTGTTACCCATGACCAAGAAGAAGCTATGTCAATTAGTGATAAAGTTGTATGTATGTCAACTGCTAAAGTACAACAAATTGGTAGTCCAATTGAATTGTATTCAAAACCTAAAAATGAATTTGTTGCTAAATTTCTAGGTGTACCAGAAATGACCATTTTTGAAGCTAAGGTTGATAGCAAAGGTTATGTTAAATACAATGGCAAGAATTTATTAAAAGTACCTTCAACCTACAAAAAATCAACAATAGACGTTGGTTTTAGAGGTGAAGCTTTAACAGAAAGTGATATGGGTACTTTTGAAGGAGAAATTAGAGTAGTTGAATATCTTGGAAAAGAAATTCAAGCTCAAATATACATTAAAGAAATGGACAAAATTTCAAATGTATTTCTATCATCAAAATTAAAATACGACATTGGAGAAATGGTTAAATTAAATATTAAAAATAATGATTTATATCATTTATTTGATGTTGATACAAAAGAGCGAGTATAAATTATGAAAACTTATTTTTGAAGAAAATACCGTCTTAAAAATACTGGTTTAGCTCTAAGTGTTTTAAATAGTAGAATATCGTTTTGAAAACCTTTTCTATTAATGGTACCGTCACTAATTACGATTCTTCTACTAACGGTGATTCCATTTATATTAGTTATAATTGGTTCATTTAGAGTTCAAGTTGGATTTACAAGAAATGCTGTTATCTTTGGATTTGGAAATTTTCAAAAACTTTTTACAGATAATACATTTATCATAGCAATTAGAAACTCACTTGTTTTTGCTTTAGTAGCACTACCAATTAGCTTGTCAATTTCGCTACTTATAAGTTCGGCGATTAGTCAAGTTATTAAAAAATGAGCTAGAGGATTCTGACAAACAGTATTTTTCTTACCATATGTAACATCAGCTATTGCGGTATCATTAGCATTTGCCTTTATATTTAAATCTCAAGGCGGATTAATTAATAAAATTTTATTGGATTTAGGTTTAACTAAAAATCCGATTAACTTCTTAGATGATGGAAGTTCTGGCAGTTGAAATGCATTCTTCGTTATTTTAATAAGAGGTATTTGAGGAAACTTAGCATTTCAAGTTCTACTTCTAACAACCGCTATGTTATCAGTTAATCAAGATTTGTATAAATCAGCATCAATTGACGGTGCATCATCTACAAAACAATTCTTTACCATTACACTTCCTGCTATTAGCAAAACAATTTCATTTTTATTCACAATTGGAATTATCGGAGGAATAAAAGTCTTTCCATTAGCGCTATTTAACAATGATCCAGCGCAAGCATTACAATACAATGGTCAATCTATTATTCTTTATATATTCAATTATGCAAGACTTGATTTTGCTAGAGCTGGAGCAGCATCGATTATATTATTTTTAATGGGATTTGCATTATCATTTGGCTTAAGAAAATTAGTATTTGTGACTTTCAGAGTTACAAGAAAATTAGGAGAAAAAAATGTCGTTAATAAAATTAAAAACGCGTCAATCGTGAGAAAATCGCTATTTAAAATCTAAACAAGATTTAATTTCTAAGCCATATTCTTCAACAAGCATTGGTTCTAAAGCTGCTTCTTGAATATTCAAAATAATAGTTTTGGGATTTTTCTCATTACTTATCATTTTCCCATTTTACTTCATGATAACTCAATCATTAACTGATAAGTTATGACAAACAAGGCAAACTACAGTTGTACTATTTCCAATTCCATTTGAAGAAGGTGGCAAAGCATTTCATTGAAATAACTTTGTGGCCGCTTTAGAGCAAGGTTATTTACAATCACTTGTATTTACCCTAGGTATAACCTTCATTTCTATTTTAATTAGATTATTCTTTTCAATTACTCTAGGATATGCCCTATCACTTAAAAATTGAAGAGGAAAAGCCGCATTTTTTGGATTCTTTTTATCATTATTAATTCTTCCAGAAATTGCGCTACTAACAGGACAATATACTGTTATTGTTAGAATGGGATGACATGTTGGGGCATGAACAATTATTGCCTTAATTATTCCATTCGCTGCATCAATCTTTTTCTCATATATGTATAAAAACGCATTTGAGGCTATTCCTAATTCAGTTAAAGAATCATCAATGTTAGATGGTGCTAACGGATTTAAATACTTCTTTAATGTAGCTCTACCAATGGTTAAATCAACAACATGAACGGTGGCAATTCTAACCGCCTTTGCTTCATGAAACTCATATACTTGACCAGCATTAATTTTAGCGGGATCAAATTCATTATGACAACCAATGAACTTATGAGTATTTACAACTGGTAAAGATGCTAGTGCTGAACTTCAAATACTTTATACAAGTATTCGTATGGCAGCTACAATCTTAGCAATTCTACCTATGCTAATTATTTACTTTATTTTAAGAAAGAGAATCATGAGTGCAATTTCTAGAAATGGAAATGCAACAAAAGGATAAAATTATGGATAATAATAACGAAATCACATTATTAAAAATACAAAAAAGCCAAAGAAAAATTGCCATTTTAAAAATTCTTGGAATTGTTGGAATTTCTTTGTCTGTTGTTGCAGGATTAATATTGGCAATTTTAGGAGCTATGGGATTAATTTTAGTTCCAATAAGAATTGCTGAAAGAGGATTATAATACATAACATTAACACTATATGTTATATTGTTATAATTAAAAATTTTATATTTATATAAAAAAAACTATGAAAGTGATAAGTCATAGTTTTTTTCTTTATAATTTATAGTTATCATGAAGCCTTTTGATAAATATAAGATTATTTCTATTGTTCCGGTTATTTCACTTCCTATTACAATGATTAGTTGCATAAACAATAAGGATAAAGACACTTTAATCTTTAAAATTCCATATTATAAAAATAATGATATTAAACCATTTTATAATGTTATTGAAGTGTATAATACATATTTAGAATCAAAAAACGATCCCCATTTACCCGTAGCAATTGAAGAATCTAAAAATCGTAATTTAATTTACCAGAAAATTAATTTAGATTTAAGTTCACAAAATGAATTTATTCCTAACTTAATTTTATACTACCCGAGTTTAGCTAATATTTTAAATAGTTATCATCGAAGTTTGAATTTTCACGAAATTATTGATGATAGTAATATTGATAAAAATTTTTTAATTACTGAAAAACAAGTAAATACTTCAAAAGATGAAAACATTTTACTACCATTTTCCGTGAGTGGTGAATCACTTGTAATTAATAATATATTATTTGGAATGTTTTTAGATCAAGCGCTAACTTTTTTAAATAATGAAAATGAGCAGCAAATCTCGCTAGATTATTACAAACACCGAATTTTTATTAATGCTCTAAACTGTTACCAAAAAGCTAGTGGACCACTAAAAAACACAACCGAAAAATTCTGAAAATCTCAAAAAATAGTTTTTAATAAAAATAAATTACTGGATTTATTTGCCACTATAAATGATCAACAATTTCGGAGTAATTTTGGATTAATTAATTTAGCTAAAAAAATATCGGATACTTTTAGCCAAGAAGAAAATAAAATTTCAATTGAAACATTACACATTCGAAGCATTAATAATTTTGTTTATTCACTACTTTTCAATTATAGTAAAACTTCATATGATAATTATTTTCTTAAAAGAAAGCCAAATGGACTTCTAGACTATGACAAAATTTTTGAAATTGGGAGTGAAGAGAATAATCAACTTAAATGAGTTTTTGAATATATCAAGTCAAGTCTTATGAATTCAAAAATTTCATTATACAATAGTGCCAATGATAGTAGTCCATTCATTAGCACAAAAATGTTTGCTTTAACTTCAACTCGTTTTTATCAACTAATAGAAAATGATAAAAATAAAAAAATTAAGGAATTTCAATTTCTACCAGCTCCTACTAAAAATGATATTAATGATAAAGTCGGTTCTTTTTTAGTTCAGGGCAACAATCTTATCGGAATTAAAAAAAGTAAAGTTCAGGATGAGAGTACAATTAATTTTGTTAACTGAATGTACAATAAGAATAACATTATTAATTGAAAAATTGGTCCCAAAATTTTAAAACTAACACCTGTAGAGTATATTGCCTATAGTTTGGGATATATTTTTCCAAGCGAAAATTTTATAAAAGAATTTCCAAAGATGAATAAAATAAATTTAGCTAACCAAAAGTTTTTAGTAAATGCAAAACGCAAAGATCTTTCACCATTTCAAGAACCTGTTGACAAACAAAGTGATTCATTGAGAAAGAATATTGCACTTGTCTTTAGTAATTATTTGTATAATAATCTTGAAACAGCAAATTTTTCAGAGTTTCTGTTTAATCTAAAAAAAGGAATATTTGGTGAATAAATGATTGATTTTAAACAGTGAGAGATTTATTTTATGAAAAATAAAAAAGTCTTAAAGACTATTAATAATCTCTATAGAGAAGATAAGAATTTTTTAAATTCATTTTCGTATATTAACAATAGTTTTGTTGCAACTTTGGGATTTGGAAATTATAAATTCAATGAACTTACTATTAAATTATGAGCGCAGGCATTAGCTGATGAACTTAAAGGACAAAATTTAAAAATTTTAATTGCTCATGATGGTTCTAATGATAATTTTAGTAGTTATACAAATAGCATATCTAATATATTTAAAGCAAATAAAATGCAACCTTTTGTTTTCTTTAAACAAGCACCAATATCAAAAAATTTTATTAAATTTGTTTTAAATAAAATTGATGGCATTAATTTAGTTATTTATCTTTCAAAATATACCTATGATAATAATTATGCTATTTCTATTTTTGATGGACGAGGAATGCCAGTGGCTTTTAAATTTCTTGAAAAAATTGTCAATAGGTTAGATTCAACTACTCTTAATGATATTAATGAATTTGAGGATGAAGCTAATTTTCTTGATTTTAATAAATTGTTAAACGAATATGTGGCTGAAATTATTAAATACAACCATACTCAAAGCGGTAATAAATTGATTACAATTGGGATTGTTTTAGATAATCTAAGTGAGAGCTTTATTAAACGGATAATGGGTAAAAATGATATTGGATATCAATTTGTCAAAAATAAATTTTTAGAGGATAAACCAAAAGTTATTAATTTACCACTAACATCAACGGCTAAATTTAAAAACATTAATTACATATTTAAATTCTCATATGATTTTCAAAAATTGTATATATACAAAAAAATTCGAAGATTTTCATTTGTTCCACGCTACGAATTAATTGATATTAATGAACTAATCGCAAATTATTTAATTTTCATTAATAGCATTTTAAAGACAAATGATCTTGCTAAGAATATTCAAGCCATTAAATCAACACTATTTACTAAAAATAATTTATTTGAATCTATTGCTAAAAAATATGACCTATCATATAATGTCGGATTTTTCTATGAAGGATCACAAGATTCGGAGATAATTAATTTATTTTTTAACGAGAATTATGAAATCAACTTAGGATTTTCACATTCTCGTTATGGCGATGCTTTTTTAGCGGCCTCTATCTTTACTGATATGTTTAACTACTATGAAACTCAACATATGAAATTTGATGATATTAAAAATCATAATTTGATACAAATTGATGATTTATTAATTAGTAATTTTAGTTTTGTTTGTGACCCTAAAAACTTAGAATCATTTGAAACTAAAATTTTCTCTCAAGTGACATTAAACCAAATTCCTGTAACCAAAGTTGATGACTTACGTGAGAATATTTTTAACAAGGAAAAATATTTGGCAAAAATTCACTTTGAAAGTAACGAATGAATTGGCATTAAATATTCATATGAACTTAAACGACTATTATTTGTTTGCCAAGAAAACAAAAAAACTCGTGGAAATTTATCGCAAAATTTAAAAAAATATTTTGCGACAACATTACGAAATTATGTAAAACCAATTATTCCTGAATTAGATGAAAGTGAATAATTATTGCAACATTAAAATTTATTTTAATAAATAGGGTAAAATAATAAACGCATTGACACAGCATTATAATATTTTACAAACCGCTTTTATTTTGTTTTAAATTTGAAAGTAAGGAAGCTGTTATTCCGAAATCATTAGAATAAAAACCTTGTAAGAGAATTATATAAATTGTCTTTGCATATTGAAAGGAAAAATATGTCAAGATTTACCGGTTCTATTTTTAAGAAAAGTAGAAGATATGGCATTTCATTGCTAGAAAATAATAAAGAATTCACCAAAGGCAAAAAACGTACTACTGCCCCAGGTCAACATGGAGCAAAAAGATCAAAACCATCTGATTACCAAATTCACATGTACGAAAAACAAAAAGTTAGATATATGTACGGAATTAATGAACGTCAATTCAAAACATTGTTTATGGTTGCTTCAAAAAAATCAGGTGTTACAGGTACAAATTTACTTCAATTAGTTGAAACAAGATTAGATAATCTAGTTTTTAGAGCTGGTTGAGCACGTACAAGAGCACAAGCTCGTCAATTCGTTAACCACGGTCATTTTACATTAGATGGTCACAAAGCAAATATTCCATCAATGCTTATTAAAGTAGGATCAGTTATTGAAATGAAACCATCATTACAAAATAACAAAGATGTTAAAGAAGCAATTGAAATTATGACTACTGCTGACTGATTGAAAAAGGATAACTTTAAAGTTACATTAACAAGATTGCCAGAAAGAAATGAATTTGCTAAAGATATTAACGAATCACTAATTGTTGAATACTACAACCGTTAATTAGCACAAAAAAAGACCTTGAAATTAGGTCTTTTTTTAATTAATATTTTGTAATTTTTCTTCAAGTATCTTAATATTTTTTTCAGCATATAGACCAATTTGATTAGTTAAGTATAAATGCGAAAGATCGTTTGGGTCAAAAAACTTTTTATTTGCAATTGGTAGCTCTTCAAATAATACAGATGATGCATTAATTAGCAGTGCATCACGTTTAGAAAAAAATTCAAATAAATAATCAAGCTCCTCTTTAGCAATTTTGGGGTCACAGTATACATAATACGGTTTTGCTTGATGGGGTTGTATGTCCATAATAATTAAAGTGGCATTTTCCAGTTTTTTACGGTTAATAATGGCTTGAAAATCTTTTAATGTATTTAAAATAAAATTACTTGGTTGATAATTTAGTTCATCATTTTGATAATTTCAATGGGAATAAGCATTTTCGGTGAACTCATCAAATTCACTAGTTCTGACAAGATAGAATTCATGCTCTTCGAAGTATAAATTTTCAAAAAAATCACGATCATATTTACTTGGCTGTTCAATATTTTCTAAGCATTTTATTGCATTGCGAAATGGTTTTTTTGATAATTTAATATAAACTGTCATATCAAGTGTTCTTAAAATTGGAAATGCGATCATATCATTGAAATTATCAATCGGCATTAAAAGGCGTGAGCAAAACATTTATTTACCTCCATAATAATAAAAAACCACAAGACACAACACTTCTCGATATGGCTGCTATATTTCTATCCTGACCAAATTACAAGGTTGTCGTTCTCATGGCAATAATATTATATAATAATTTAAATGATATTTGTGATATAAATAAAAATTCAAATCAATATCGGAACTTAAAATTATCTCCCTTACTTTGGTATAATTTTCATACTAAGTAATTGTGAGGTTGTTATGGAAAAAAAATATTATATCTTTAGCTATGATAGTATGCAAGATCCAATTTTTTTTGAAAATTTATTTGCTAAAGATACAAAAAGAATGGCCGCTACTTTAAATGGCTATGTAAAATGTGTTGATGAGTCACGCTATTTTCTTTTAAAAAAGGATTTATCAAGTCAAGTGCGGGGAACTGTTTTTGAAATTACTAAAGAGGAATTATTTATGGTTGATAGATGAAAAATGTTTCCTCAATATCAAAGATTTACCGCCAATGTACATCTAAATGATAAAAATGAAATTTTGGAAAATGTTTTTGTTTATACTAAATTAGAATTAGGAAAATATTATCTCGCATCAGATGATATGGGATTTTTTAAAGATCCGAGTTCTTCAGAGGATAATCTTCGAGCATTTATTGAACTTGAAAAACAGTCAAAAAAAATGCCAATCAGCGATGCAATATTTTTATATGAAGTTGATGAAAAAAATTATGAACTAATTAGAAATTTCACACATCCATATGTAGCTTTAATTTTAGAAGACAAAGAAAATAAATTGTTCTCGATTCAATCGTGTGCATTATTTGCTATTCATGAAAATAATAAATACTACGCCGCATTGACATCATTTGGAAACAAAGTTGGAATGAATAGTATTATGTACTATGAAGTTTTTAATGATAAAATTCCTAATTCACATTCTGAAATTACTATTAAAACTTTATACGATATGGATATTGCGTTTTTAAATAATAAAAAACCCGCTTTTTATTTAACACATCGTGAAGATAGTGAAGAAAAAAATGGCAAAATGGGATGATATAAAGACGTTGCTTTTGAACTTGTAACACCTGATTTTAATTTAGATCCAATGCTACGTTTTGATCAACTCCTAACAGCTTTCTTTCGAAGTGTAAAATAATATGATAAGTAGAGATTTAATTAAAGATGTTCCGGCTAAACCCGGTGTTTATTTGTGAAAGGATAAAGACGGCAAGGTCATTTACGTCGGTAAGGCTAAAAATCTAAAAGCAAGAATGAGTCAGTATTTTGACAAAAAAATGCTCAACTCCTATAAAACACCAAAAATGCTAGAAAAAATAGCCTCATTTTCAACTATTATTCTTGAAAGTGATCGAGAGGCTTTTATTCAAGAAAGAAAATTAATTGATCAATATCGACCTTTTTATAATGTTTTATTTCCAGTAAGAAATTCTTTTCCATATATTAGAGTCAAGTTGCAAAATAGTGGACATTTAGAAATAAGCATTAAAAATAAATATGAAAAAGAAAAAAATGCTATATATTATGGTCCACTACCCAACAATAAAGATTTCAAACCACTCATTCGCTATTTAAATCATCTTCTTTTATCTGAAAATGGATTAATTGTGACAAAACAAAGTAAGGAATTTGCTGAAGCAAAATTTCAAGAAGCTAAAAAAATCATGAATTTTGGAAGACAATTTAAAAATTTATTAGATAACAAAATTTTGATTGCAATTGAAAATAACATGTTTGAGCAAGCTAAATTTTACAATGATATTTTAGAGTTATTAAACTATAATTCACAAGATCAACACATCTTCATTAAATCACAAAAAGCAATTGATGTTTTTGGATTTTATCAACATGAGGATATCATTTTAATTCATGCAATGCTATATCGAAATGGTGTTTTGATTAATCAAGAAGATTTTTCATTTCAAATTAAAACCTCATTTGAAAATGCAATTAATGAGTTTTTTTCGGATTTTTACATTCATCAATTAATTCCTGATCAAATTATTCTTCCCGAACAATATGCAAATATGAATTTAGAATTTTTTGATTTAATTTCTTTTAATGACAAGGAATTGAGTATTAAAGCTGAACAAAATGCTAAAAATAACACCACTATTAAAATTCAAAACTACAATAATCTAATTTCAAGAACTTCGATTGCACAAGAATCCTTGAGTATGTTTTTTAAATGTCCAACAAATAAAATTGTGATTTTCGATAATTCTTTTTTAAAAGGTACAAATGAAGTAATTGGCGGCGGAATTTTATTTATTAATGGTCAACCCTCTAAAAAAAGTTACCGATTTTATAATTTGGATAATTCTAAATCACGGCATGCTGATGTTGAATACATGAGGCAAACTTCATTACATTATCTAAAAGAATTTGGTTCTGAAATTGATGTTATTCTAGCTGATGGAGCCATTGCTCAAATAAAAGAAATAAAAATTTCATTAGAATCTCTTGATTTGAATGTACCAATTTTTGGATTAATTAAAGATGAAAAACATGAAACGAAACATATAATTGATGAGCATGGTAATTTAATTTTAATCACTGACAAGAATGCTTTCGATTTATTAGCTAGAATGCAAACCGAAATTGATCGTTTTGTTAAAACCATGTATAACAAAAAGCATTTAAAAACTCTAATTAATAACCCACTTCTGAAAATAAATGGTATTGGCAAAGCAACCTTACAAAAACTTTTGACAAGTTTTGGCACTTATCAAAATATTTTAGGTGCATCATTTGAAGAATTAAGCGAAATTGTAAGTCCTAAAATTGCAAAAAAAATTATTGAAGAAAAATGGTAAATATTTGATTTTAGAGCTTTTTTATTTTGGCTAAAAAAAATAATAATAAATAATACATTTTTTCATATTATTGGCAAATATATGCTAAAATATTAATAGTGATGGTCGTGTAGCTCAGGGGATAGAGTACGTGCCTTCTAAGCATGTGGTCGCAGGTTCGAATCCTGCCACGATCGCCATTTTTTTTATTTTATTTTTGACTAATCATAATTTATTACTTCGGTAAAACCTAGAGCATAAATTAATGAAAAAATATTGATTATTTTTTGTTGTTTCTATATATTTATTAATAATCTCAAATTTATTCATTTGAAATAACAATTTTATTATTAACTTATCTTCAAAATATATTTTCTGTGATTTTGTTTATAATTTATGGGTCATTATAATAATTGCATCAATTCGTTCAAAAAATATATTTCTTTTTTGCATAACATTTTTAAAAAAAATTTAAACATTTTTTGGTTTAATAGTATAATAATAAAGCACGTAAGAACACAAAAGCGAGTGTAGTTTAATGGTAGAACATCAGCCTTCCAAGCTGAATACGTGGGTCCGATTCCCATCACTTGCACCATGCGGATGTAGTTCAATGGTAGAACATCAGGTTGCCAATCTGAATACGAGGGTCCGATTCCCTTCATCCGCACCATTTGCACTAAGTTAAACTAAGGCAAAATGCCTTTTAATTGCGCCAATTAAAACTTAATGTCATAGTTAAGTTTTTTTATTAACAATTTTTAAAATCAATAAAAATATTTAAACCAATTTATTAACCTATAAGTTAATTGAAACAACTTGTTTTTATTTTTTGCTTTATAATATGAAACATAAAAAAATAATGTAAGGAGGCCTCTTGGCAAAATTATTAGTTTTAAATGGTTCGCCAATACCAAAATCAGACTCAAATTCTTATAGATTATTAGAATTTTTTGTAAATGAATACCGTAAAAATAATCCTAATGATGAAATTATAGATTTGGATTTAAATGATCTAGAAATGTCAACTATAAGTTTGACATCAAAAAATATTGGTGAATTTTTTAATGAAAAAAATTCAGCTCAATATATTAGATTATTAAAAGAAGTTAATAAAATTGTAATATCAGCTCCGATGATTAACTTATCTATTCCAACTATTGTAAAAAACTTTTTTGATCGAATTATTGTTGCTAATGAAACATTTACTCACAAAGAATCTTCAAATGGCAAAGCAAAAGGATTATTAAAAAATTTAAAAATTCAAATTATCGCAACCCAAGGTTCACCAACAACACTAGAACCCAAACATATTCAAATGATGGAAATGATATGAAAATTTTTAGGTGCTGAAATTAGTCCAAGTTTTCTTGCAGCCGGAATAAATATAGCACCGCTCAACAGTATGACAAAAGATGAATTAGTTAATTATTTTAAAGATGAATTAATTACAAAAGCAAAAGCATTTTAATCAAGAGTAGCCAATTAGGCTATTTTTAATTTGATAATGCTATAATAAAACTATGATTTTACAAAATTAGGAGGATAATGTCAAAAATAATTGTAATTTATGGGTCACCAATTGAAGAAAACTTATCAATATCAACAATGCTAACAAAACGTTATGTTGAAGAGTATAAAAAAGCACACCCTATGGATGAAATTCAAGAACTTAATTTAAATGATCTTGATATGTCGACAAATCTATTAACATCAAAGAATAAAGTAAATTTTTTTAATGAAAAAGATTCTGATTTTTATATAGAATTATTAAAAAAAGCTGATAAAGTTATCATGAACAGCCCAATGATAAACTTTAATGTACCAGCAACTATTAAAACTTTCTTTGATCGAATTGCTGTGGCCAACAAAACTTTTTCATATAAATATGCAAAAAAAGGCGCAGCAATTGGACTTTTGGACAATTTAAAAATTCAAATTATTGCAACCCAAGGGGCACCACTTGGCTGATATCCATGGGCAAGTCATATTAATTATCTTGAAGGAATATGAAAATTTTTGGGAGCAGAAGTTAGTGAAACTATTATTTTAGCCGGAGTTAAAGCCAATCCACTTAAAAACTATACTATGGAAGAGCTACTAGAATCAAAATTAAGCGAAATTATAGAAAAGGCAAGCAATTTTTAGTTTCTGATAAATTATTGAAATCACAAATTGATGTGATTTTTTATTTATAAAAAAATCTTTGCTATAATAGTTAATGCAATATTAAATTGCCTCTTGCAAGTGGGAGAATTTATAAAAATTCATTTGCACCACAATAATCGAAAGGATTTTATAATGGCAAAAAAAATTGTTAAAAAAGCCAAGTTACAATTTAATGCTGGGCAAGCTAAACCCGGACCATCTTTGGCTGGTGTTGGAATCAACATGCCAGAGTTTACAAAAGCATTTAATGACAAAACTAAAGACAGAGGATCTGAACCAGTTCCTGTTTTAATTACTGTATATGAAGATAAATCATTTACATTTAAATTATTTACTGCACCAACTGCTTATAAATTAATCGAAGCAGCAAAAATCAAAAAAGGTAGTGGTAAACCTAATAAAGAAAAAGTTGGTTCAATTACTCTTGATCAACTTAAAGAAATTGCTGAATACAAATTACCTGATTTAAATTCATCAAAAATTGAATCAGCAATGAAACAAATTGCTGGAACAGCTAAAAATATGGGAATCACAGTTGAAGGCTATGAAGAATGACTAAAAGGCGGTGCTAACTAATGGCAAAAAGAATTTCTAAAAATGTTAAATCGGTAAAAAGCCTAGTTAACAAAAAAGATGTTTATCCTTTAGTGGAAGCAATTAATTTAGCAAAAAAAGCTTCATTCGCTAAATTTGATGAATCACTTGATATAGCTATCAAATTAAACCTAGATACCAGAAAATCAGAACAACAATTACGTGGATCGGTTCTACTGCCACACGGAACTGGTAAAACTGTTAAAGTTTTAGTTGCAACTGATGAAACTTCAGCACAAAAAGCAGCATTAGAAGCTGGAGCTGATTATGTATACTCAGCTTCTGAATTACCAGAAGTTTTAAACAAAGATAAATATGATTTTGATGTTATAGTTGCGGATCCAAAAATGATGTTAGTATTAGGAAAATATGGTAAAAAATTAGGACCTAAAGGTTTAATGCCTAACCCTAAAACTGGAACTGTTACAACAAATCCCGCTAAAGCAGTTGAAGAACTTAAAAAAGGTAAAGCTAATTACCGTGCTGATAAAGGTGGAATTATTCATGCTTCTGTTGGTAAAAAATCAATGGATTCACAAATTCTAGCTGAAAATGCCGAAACTTTAATCAATACTGTTAAAAGATTAAAACCACAAACTGTTAAAGGTGTATACGTTTTAAATATTACTGTATCAACATCAATGGGTGCATCAGTAAGAGTAAAAATAGATTAATAAAATAAACATTATCAATAGCGATAATGTTTTTTATTGCAATTTTTAATTATTTATAAATAATGTAATAAAAAAGCATTGATGTTAAACACACAATGCTTCCTTTATTATTTTAAATTATGAAATGCGTCAATACCTTCGTATTTTGCATTTTTATCTAATTCCATTTCAATTTTTAATAGTCGGTTATATTTTGCAACTCTATCAGTTCTTGACATTGATCCAGTTTTAATTTCGCCTGTGTTGAATCCAACAGCTAAATCAGCAATAAATGTATCTTCAGTTTCACCTGAACGATGTGAAATGATTGGCACTAAATTTGCTTCCTGTGACATTTTAATAGCAGCAATGGTTTCTGTTAGCGAACCAATTTGATTAATTTTAATTAATGATGCATTAATAGCTTTTTTATCAATTGCCATTTTGATGTATTTTGGATTAGTTACAATCAAATCATCTCCAACAAGTTGAACTTTTTTACCATATTTTTTATTCATTTGTTCAAATCCAACTCAATCGTTTTCATCATGTGAATCCTCGATTGAAATAATTGGATATTTGGCAATTAGTGTTCCATAGTAATCAACAAATTCCTCTGTTGTAAATGAGTATTTAAGATTTGAATATTTCTCAAATCCTGCTCTTTTTTCATCAATAGCTTTTTTAAATTTCTTGAAAACGTATGTTTGTGTTTCTTTATTATAAAGCTCTGAACTTGCAGCATCTAAACAAATTGCTATTGCTTTCTCTCCAGATGTTGCAGCTTTAAATCCTGCTTTTTCAATAGCCTTAACTAAAAAGTCTAAAGCTTCTTCATGAGTGTGGAGATTTGGAGCAAATCCACCTTCATCACCAACTTGAGTTCCATGACCCGCTTCTTTTAATAATTTAGCAAGTGTATGGAATACCATGTTTGCCATTTGCATGCTTTCTTTAAAACTTTTAGCTCCCAATGGCATTATCATAAATTCTTGGAAATCAATAGTGTTTGAAGCATGCTCTCCACCATTAATGACATTAAGCATTGGAACTGGTAATTTGTATGCTTTACGCTTGTCAAGTGATGCCAAGTATTCATACAATGGCAATTTAAGTTCTTTAGCAGCTGCACGTGCCACTGCGAGTGAAACAGCTAGAATTGCATTCGCTCCTAATTTTGATTTAATTGGTGTTCCATCAAGTTCAATCATCATTTGATCAATTTTTTCTTGGTTTAGAACATCCTCATTAATTAATTTGGGTGCGATAATGTTATTAACATTATCGCATGCGGTTTGAACACCCTTGCCGCCATATCAATTTTTTTCATATTTAGTATTTTTGTCCCTTAATTCAACAGCTTCTTTAGAACCGGTTGAAGCTCCCGAAGGAACTAAAGCTTCTGAATATGCTTTTTCGGTATTTAATTCTACTTTAACTGTTGGGTTTCCACGACTATCTAAAACTTCATATGCATTAAGTTTTATTATTTTTGACATATTTACACCTCAATTATTAATTATATATATAAATAAAAATAAGTATAAAAATATAGAACCTTTATATTTATTTGTAGCATTATTTATTTATTTTTTTAATCTTAATTTTTGTAATTTTTAACATAAATATTTTATTAAATTAGGTTTTTTAAAATATTAGATCTCTTACAAAACATATAAATATTAAACTTACATAAAACTATTTATATATAATATGTAAAATAAATTAGCAAATTTATCGGTGCAATATTAGCAAAATAGTTTTTAAAAATTTATTAGTAATATCCCCTGAACAAGAGTTATTGTGAGATTTTGTTAAATAAAAATTCTAGAATATAATTTTATTGATTTTCTAAACTTTAATTTATTTAATATGTGAAATTTAATAAAATTAACCTATAAATTAATATTACTGAAGTTATGTAAATATAGCAATGAAAAAGCAGGGTAATTAATCCTGCCTTTTTTATTATATGTTTTTAATGTAATTTTATGTTTTCCTGTTTGTTTACAAAAATGAATAATCCTATAAAAAAATCTTATGTTTCCTTAAAAAAATAATGTTTGTTTATTGCTATTTAATAATTTAAATAGCAATTAAATTATATAAAAAAAATAGCAAAATTTTTTATTTTTTTAAAAAAAATTATGAGATATCTAAAAAATTACATTTTTTTTAAAAATTAAACTTAATTTAATGTGGATTTTTATTTTTTAATTTTTATATATTTTTTAAATAATTTTAGATTCTTCTATATTTGAATATAAATTAGTTAAATTTACCTTAGTAAAATAATAAAAATTCCCTTATAAGATTGTTTATGAATTAAAATAAATTATTTTTTAAAAATATATGTCTCATTTTTTACTCTAAAATTTTTTATTTGAATAGTAAATATGTTAAATAAAAATTATTTTTAAATTATAATATATTTGTTATATATGCGCTCTTAGCTCAGCTGGCAGAGCAAAGGACTCTTAATCCTTGGGTCGTGGGTTCGATCCCCACAGGGCGTACCAAATAAAATAATCAGGTGATGAGCCTGATTATTTTTTATTAACTATTGACTAATAATTTCAATTTGATTGTTTTCATTTAGAGATATTTGAATAGCTTGATTTTCATATATGTGTTCACTAATCATAAAAATTGCTAATTTATTCTCTACATTTTTTTGAATGTATCTTTTAATTGGTCTTGCTCCAAAAGCTGAATCATAAGCATTTACGGCGATATATTTTATAAGATTATTTGTGTATGAAAGACGAATTGGGTGATTGTTTTCGACACGTTTAATTAATTTATTTAATTCTAACTTAACAATTTCCTCAATTATATTTTCATCTAAAGCATTAAAAATTACAATTTCATCAATTCTGTTAATAAATTCAGGTTTTAAACTTTTTAGCAACAAAGGACGAATATTATTTTCATTAACTTTCTTTTCTATAATTTCTGTACTTCCTAAATTTGAGGTCATAATAATAATTGTATTTTTGAAATTAATTTTTTTACCATGACTATCTGTAACTTGACCATTATCAAGAATTTGAAGTAATAAATTAAGAACATCAGTATGAGCTTTTTCAATCTCGTCAAATAATACTATTGAATAAGGGTTTTGTCTAATTCTTTCAGTTAATTGACCACCTTCATCGAAGCCAACATATCCTGGAGGCGATCCAATTAATTTTGAAACCGCATGTTTTTCCATGTACTCTGACATATCAATTCGAACAATTCGGTTATCATCATCAAATAGTGCTTCTGCTAATGCTTTAGCCATTTCGGTTTTACCAACCCCTGTTGGACCTAGAAATAGAAATGAACCAATTGGTCGGTTTGGGTCATTAATATTAGCTTTTGATCTTTGAATTGCTTCAGAGACTAATTTAATTGCATTATTTTGTCCCTTTACCCGTTTTTCTAGTGTTTGTTCTAAATTAAGAATTTTGTCCTTTTCACTTTGTAATAATTTTGAAACTGGAATTTTAGTTCATTTACTTACAATGCTTGCAACTTCTTCTGCATCGACAGAATCTTTAATAAGTCGTTCTTTTCTTGCTAAAATTTTGTTCTCCAATTGGTCACGAGTTTTAGTAAGTTCTGGCATTAGTACATACATAATTTTTGACGCTTCGGTATAATTACCTTCACTTTGTAGAATTGGTAATTGGCGATTCAATTCTTCAATATGTTCCTTTGTTACTGCCAATTTTTTAACATCAGATTTTTCTGAAATTCAGTTATTTTCAATAGTTATTTTATTTTCTCTTAACTCTTTTAGTGCTTTTTCAATTTCTTCTAGACGTAGCGCATTTTTTTTGGTATTTGCTTTATCTGTATTTTTTAAAGCTGCTTTTTCAATCTCTAATTTAGTAATTTCATTAATAATTTTTTCAAGAGATTCAGGTAAATAATTCATTTCGGTTTTGATATTTGATGCTGCTTCATCAATTAAATCTATTGCCTTATCAGGTAAAAATCGATCAGAAATATATCTATTTGATAAATTAGCTGCCGCCACCAAAGCATTATCCTCAATTTTTACTTGGTGAAATGATTCAAATCTTTCTTTAATTCCTCTCAAGATGTTGATAGTATCTTCAACTGAAGGTTCAGAAATCATTACCTTTTGCATTCTTCTTTCAAGAGCTGAGTCTTTTTCAATGTATTTGCGATATTCGTCTAATGTTGTTGCACCAATTAAATGAAGTTGTCCTCTAGCCATCATAGGTTTTAGTATATTGGCTGCGTCCATACTTCCTTCACCAGTTGCTCCTGCTCCAACGATGGTGTGAATTTCATCGATGAATAGAATTATTTCACCATTAGATTTTTCAACGCGTTTAACTAATGATTTTAGTCTTTCTTCAAATTGTCCACGATATTGTGTGCCCGCTACTAGCGATGCTAAATCAATTTCAATTAGTTGTTTGTTTTTCAAATTTTCGGGAACTTGATTTTCAACAATTTTACGAGCAAGTCCCTCTACAATTGCTGTTTTACCAGTGCCGGGCTCTCCCACTAAAACCGGATTATTTTTGGTCTTACGACTTAAAATTCTAACTAATGATCTAATTTCCTCATCACGATTAATAACTGGTTCTAGCTTATTTTGTTGTGCCAATTCGGTAAGGTCTCTTCCATAAGCCTTTAGCGGATCTTTAATTTCTTCATTTGGTGTAAATGATGCTTGCATTTTATTCCCTCCTTAACCTATTTTTCTAAAATCATTATAGCACTTTTTTAGCACTCTCACTCGTCAAGTGATAAAAATATTACTTTTTTCTTAATTTATTAAGAAACACCTCAATAAAAACTCTAGAAAATTATTGAAAATTCTAAATCTTTAAAAAAATATAATTATTTACCTTTATTAAAAAAAGTCATATAATAATTATGGTTATTTGATTAACCGATTTAAGTAAAATGAAAGAAATATTGAATAGAAGATTTTGAATAATCAATATCACACTTAATGCCGCAATGATGATGATGTATTTGGCATTTTCATTTATAAGATATGATTTAGCATTAGGCCATATTGTTGGGATAATTAGTTTTTGTCTGTTTTTGACATCAATTTATTTGCCTATTAAGGTAATAGCTAGCAAAAAACCACAAAAACAAATTACAAAAGTTAGGACATTAGGCGTCGTGCTTTTTTTAATTATAGAGTTTTGCAATTTTTTGGTAATTATCTTATTTGCAATATTCAATTATCTATTCAAATTAAAGTATGGATGAAATAATGTTGGGCAACAGCCTTTTAATATTTTTACCATTGTTAGTCCGTATTTAATTTTTATGATTCAATCAATCACAACAGTGTTAGTTGAATATTTTAAAAATAAAAAAAATCTTGGAAAGGGGGGATATGGACAAAATACTCAAACTTAATTGATGAGGAGCTCCTGAAAATGGCAAGGCATATGCTAACAATAATTTAATATTTAGCATGATTGTTTTAATATTTATAACATTAGTTTTATCAATATTAATTTATATTGCTATTCGTCGTCAAAAAACAATAAAAGCTCCTAATGCTCCACTTATGTTAGTTGAAACAATAATTATTTCAAGTGATGATTTCATTAGTGAAACTCACGAAAGAAAATTTGATCGCGCAAATCCTTATTTGATTTCATTATTTGTCTTTTTCTTTTTTGGAAATGTTGTTTCATTATTTGGGTTTGCCCCTATCGGTTCAAGTATCTCTGCGGTTTTAGCGGCCACAGCAGTTACCTGATTAGGAACATTAACGGTTGGTTTTATTTACAATAAATTTAGACACTTAGCAAAACTACTAAACCCATTAGAAATAGTCTCAACTATTTCGCCAATTATTAGTTTAACCTTCCGTATGTTCGGAAATATTTTAGGTGGTCTTGTGCTAATAACCTTATCGAGTCTTTTCTTAAATAATATTTGATCAAAAATTTTAGGAGTGCCTTCTGATTCAGCAGCTGCTGAAATTAATCCATTTGGAGTCTTGATATTACCATCATTTAATTTATATTTTGATTTATTTGATGATTTAATTCAAGCAGGGGTATTTATGATATTGACAATATCTTATTGACAAGGCGCCTCTGAGGTCGAAGTAAAAGAAAAACATAAGAAAAAAATAAAAGAACTAAAAGAATTAATTGTGGAAAATAACAATCAAGAAAATCAAGTTGATACAAAAATAAATCTTACAACTTAAAGGAGAAGAAAACATGAATGAAAAATTTAACTTATTAATTAACGCTTTTAATAAAGATACAGCCAGTGCAGGAAATGGTAATTACCCATTCGCTTATGGATTAACAATGTTAGGAGCTGGTCTTGCCATTGCTGGAGCTGGTCTTGTTTCAATAGGACAAGGTGTGGCCGTTGCTAAAGCTTGTGAGGCGATTGGAAGAAATCCTGAATCAGTTTCTAAAGTGCGTGGTGTTTTAATTCTAGGATTAGCAATTGTTGAAACTGCTTCAATTTACTGTTTAATTATTGCCCTATTATTAATATTTGTATAATATGGAAAATTTAATAGCTAACTATTCTGAAGTTAGAAGAGCTGATGTCAGCGAAGAATTAAATAAGGCATTTTCTGGATTAAGTTTTAACTGACCATATTTTGTCTTCTCATTAATCACATTATGTATTATTGTTTTAATTATTACCTTTTTGGTTTATAAACCACTTAAAAAAATGGTGCAAAAACGTCAAAAATTTATTCAAAATAATATTGACGACTCAATCAAGGCAAAAGAAGATGCTTTAAAAATTCGTGAAAAGAATGATAAGGCAATCATTGATGCTGATTTACAAGCTAATAACATTATTTCACTTGCAAAAATTGAAGGTGAAAAAATTATAGATAATAGTACAATACAAGCTAAACGAAAAGCGGAAATAATTATTTCCCAAGCTGACATTTTAATCAACAAAAAACAATCCGAATTTGAAAAAAAACAAAAGAAACTAATTATTGAAAGTGCTGTAGCATTATCGGAAAAAATTTTAGGCAGAGAAATCAAAAACAAAGATAATCTAAAAATGATTAAAGATGTTTTGGATGAAAAATAGATTATGACTAATTTAAATGAACTAATTTACAATTGATCATTTGCCCTATTTGATTTGGCAAGAAGTAGTGATAATTTACCTGAAATAGCTAACCAAGCCGCCGAAATTGTTAAAGTAGTTAAAAAAAATAAATCATATTTATCATTTTTAAACTCATATGATATTAGTGATGAAGAAAAATTTAAATTAATTGATAAAGCCTTTGGACAATATCATGAATATTTAATTAATATCATTAAACTTGCATCCAAACAACATACGATTAAGTATTTAATCGAAATTCTTAACAAATTTGTTGAACTTGCAAACGAAAAATTAAATATTAAATATGGAACGATTTTCACTGTTAAACCATTGACCGATGCTGAAATTAGAAAATTCGAAATTAAAATTTCAAAAAAATTAAATTCAGATGTTCATTTAATGAATGAAGTTACACCAGAAATTATTGGTGGAATTAAAATTAAAGTTGATGACTTTTTAATTGATAATTCAGTATTGGGTCAATTAAACAAAATAAAAAAACAAATTAATTAAATGAAAGGAGAAATATGCCATTAAAACCAACTGATTTGTCAGCCATTATTAAATCACAAATTAAAAATTTTACTCAAGACATTTCATATGAACAAATTGGTAAGGTTATCACTGTTGGAGATGGAATTGCTCTAGTTAGTGGACTAACTAATGTTGAACATGGTGAACTTGTTAAATTTGAGTGTGGAATATTTGGTATGGCTTTAAATCTTGAAGAAGATTTAGTCGGAATCGTTGTTATGGGGGACGATAGAAATATCGTTGAAAATAGTTTGGTAACTAGAACCAAAGAAGTTATCTCATCTCCTGTCGGTGATAATTTATTGGGGAGAGTTGTAAATGCGTTAGCTGAGCCAATTGATGGAAAAGGCAAAATAGTATATGAAATAAGACGCCCAATATTTAAAATAGCACCTGGTGTTATGACCCGTCAAGAAGTAACTGAATCTCTTCAAACTGGTATTTTAGCAATTGATGCAATGATTCCAATCGGAAAAGGACAAAGAGAATTAATTATTGGTGATCGTCAAACCGGAAAAACCGCAATAGCGATCGATACCATCCTAAATCAAAAAGATAAAAATGTATATTGTATATATGTTGCTATTGGTCAAAAAAATTCAACAATTACTCAAATAGTTGATCAATTAGATAAACATAATGCGCTAAAATATACAACAATAATTGCCGCATCAGCTGCCGAAAGTGCTCCGCTTCAATATGTTGCACCATATACTGGAGTTACTATTGCTGAAGAGTGAATGTCTAAAGGTCGAGATGTTTTAATTGTTTATGATGATTTGTCAAAACATGCTGTTGCATATAGAACATTATCACTTCTACTAAGACGTCCACCAGGTCGTGAAGCATATCCAGGTGATGTTTTCTACCTTCATTCACAATTGCTAGAAAGAGCTGCACGTTTAAATGCGAATAATGGAGGTGGTTCAATTACCGCTTTACCAATTATTGAAACACAAGCTGAAGATATTGCTGCATATATTCCTACAAACGTTATTTCAATTACTGATGGACAAATTTTTACCAAGGAATCTCTATTTAACTCTGGACAAAGACCAGCTATTGATATTGGATATTCAGTTAGCCGGGTAGGGTCAGCTGCTCAAACTAAAATGATGAAAAAAATTGTTTCTAGTTTGAAATTAGAATTAGCACAATATAATGAAATGTTATCATTCGCGCAATTTGGTTCTGATCTAGACCAGGCCACAAGAATTGTTTTAGATCATGGGGCAAAAGTTTTTGAATTGTTAAAACAACCTCAGTACTCGCCTTATTCATCTTTCGAACAAATTATTATCTTATTCTGCACCAAATATAGATTAATTAATGTAATCCCTAAAAACCAATTAAGCAAATATGTTTCTAGTGTTGTTAATTATTTTAAAAATAATGCCGAAGCAATTAATATTGCCAGAGATGTTCAAGCAGCAAGTGATTGAAATAACGAATTAATTGAAAAACTATACAATAAAATTATTGAATTTAACAATGATTTTGTAAAAAATATCCCGCTTTATAATAAAGAACTTTATTCACCAGTTCCAGAATTGCCATGGAAAGCTTACAAAAAATAAAGCACCGGATTAATTCAATTAATTCTACTAAGAAAATAACAAAAGCAATGCAACTTGTTGCTACTGCAAAATTTTCAAAAATCAAAAATAAATCAGAAAATGTTGATATTTATTATCAAAATGTCCAAAAATTATTTATTAATTTAATTCAAAATTCAGATCAAAATATAGACAAGTTATTGAATACAAATTCCTGAGATTTTCACCATAAACGCAACTTATACATTGTTTTCGGAAGTGATTTAGGTCTTTGTGGAGCATTTAATTCAGAAATGTTTAAAACCATTAAAAGAGAAGTTCAACCTGAAGATATGTTAATAGTTATTGGAAGCAAGCTACTAAGCATCATCGGTAGAGATAAATCATTTCGAATAATTCAAGCTATTACTCAAGTTGGTGATGATCCTGGATATGATATTGCTAAATTGATATCAAAAAAAGTTTATGACGTATTAGAAATTTCATTACTTAAATCAGTTAAACTAATATACACAAATTATGTAAACCCCATTAAATCAGATCCAGTAGTTCAAGAAATATTCCCAATTTCAAAAGAAACAATTTTAAAATTAAATTCATCACATATGATTGAGGAAATTGATTCAGATAGTTTTGAAACCAAACCAGAAGAAATCTTAAAAAATTCTTTTTCATTATTTTTCGAAGCATCTATGTATCACGCTTTGACAAGTTCTAAATTATCAGAAGTAAGCGAAAGAAGAACAGCAATGGAACAAGCTAGTGACAATGCAGAAGATTTAATTGATAATCTTAAAGTTGAATACAATAGTTCAAGACAAGCAAAAATTACTCAAGAGTTGACAGAAATTGTTAATGGAGCAAGCTAAAAAAAGAAAGGTTAGAAATATGCCAAGAAAAAAAGTTAATATTAGTGAATCTGAAACAATTATTTCTAGTAAAAGTAATAAAAAAAATTATGGAGTTATTACCCAAATACTAGGTTCAGTTGTTGATGTTAGATTCGAAGAAGGAAAGAGTCCTAAAATCTTAAATGCTTTAAAAATTGTTGATGAAGAATTAAAAGACAAATTTCAAGGGGAACAAATTCTAGAAGTTGCTCAACATATTGGAAATGATACAGTTCGAACTATTGCTATGAATTTAACAATCGGACTAAGAAGGGGAATGAAAGTACTTGATCTTAATTCACCTATTATGGCCCCAGTTGGTAAAAATGTTTTATCAAGAATGTTTAATGTTTTAGGAGAACCAATTGATCTACTCGGTGGAACATTTACCGATAAACTCCCAATCCACCGTTCTGCACCAAGTTATGAAGAACAAAAATCTACTTTAGAAATTTTCGAAACAGGTATAAAAGTTATTGACCTTTTAATTCCTTATATAAAAGGTGGAAAAATTGGGTTATTTGGTGGTGCCGGAGTTGGGAAAACCGTTCTAATTCAAGAACTAATTAACAATATTGCTAAACAGCATGGTGGGTTGTCTGTTTTCGCCGGAGTTGGTGAAAGAACTCGTGAAGGAAATGACTTATATCACGAAATGAAAGCTAGCGGCGTTTTAGATAAAACTGCTTTGGTGTTTGGTCAGATGAATGAACCTCCAGGAGCCAGAATGCGTGCTCCTTATACCGCACTAACTATGGCTGAATATTTTAGAGATTCAATGGGACAAGATGTGCTATTATTTATTGATAACATATTTAGATTTACACAAGCTGGATCAGAAGTATCTGCTTTGTTGGGACGTATGCCTTCAGCAGTTGGATATCAACCAACATTAGCTGTTGAAATGGGTCAATTGCAAGAAAGAATAACTTCTACTAATAAAGGGGCAATTACTTCAGTTCAAGCGGTTTATGTGCCAGCTGATGACTTAACTGACCCGGCCCCTGCAACAACATTTACTCACCTAGATGCTAAAACAGTTTTAGATCGTGATATTGCCGCACTTGGAATTTATCCAGCAATTGATCCATTAGGCTCAAATTCAAGAATGATGGACCCTAATATTATTGGATTAGAACATTATAATACTGCTCGATCAGTTCAAAATATTCTACAACGCTTTAAGGAACTTCAAGATATTATTGCAATTCTTGGGATGCATGAACTTAGTGAAGATGATAAAAGAACTGTCGCAAGAGCAAGAAGAATTAGAAATTTCTTGTCACAACCATTTTTTGTGGCGGAAAAATTCTCTGGTATTCAAGGTAAATATATTAAATTAGAGGATACTATTAACTCATTTAAAGAAATACTTAGTGGTAAATATGATGAATTACCCGAAGAAGCATTTTTATATGTTGGAACCATTGAAGATGTTGTTGAAAAAGCTAAAAAACTTGGAGTAATTTATAAAGGATAATGACAAATAACAAAATTAGGGTTATTATCACCACTCCACACGGAATATTTCTTGATGTGAACACTGATATTTGTACTTTTAGAACAACTGAAGGGGAAGTTGGTTTAATGGCAAATGCTACACAATTCATTTCTTCATTAATCCCTTCTATGATTTACATAAATTATAAATCGTCGCCTAACCTTAAAACTTATTATGTTGATAAAGGAATAGTTTATTTTAAGGATAACACATTATCAATGATAGTTAATGAGATTGATAGTAAACCATTAGTTCATAACGAAACCTTTGTTCAAGAAGATCAAACTAAATATCGCTTAATTGAAGAGTTATATCTAAAGAAAAAACTTACTGAAAATAACAAATAATTATGCTAGAAATTATCTCTAGCATTTTTTATTAAAGTTTGTAATTTTTTTTGATAAATTATTATATTATTTATATTATCTTATATAACTACACTTAATCAAATGATAATTAAAATAAGATAAGGAGAAAAAGTAATGTTAGAAATTAGTAATTTAAGCAAAATATTTCCAGACAAAAAATTATTTACCAATGTAAATTTGAAATTTTTGCCAGGCAACGTTTATGGAATTATTGGTGCCAATGGGGTTGGAAAATCAACATTTTTAAAAATTATTAGTGGAGAAATTGAAGCTTCTGGTGGTCAAATTATCAAAGAAAAAAATGCGAGAATGTCAGTTTTAAGTCAAAATCAAAACGAATATGATGATTTTGTTGTAACTGAAGTTGTAATTATGGGAAATAAGGAATTATATGATTTGAATATCGAAAAAAATAATATATACCTTGACCCTAATGCTACTGACAAAGATTATGAGCGTGCAAGTCATTTAGAACAAAAATATGGCGAAATGGGTGGTTGAAGTTCAGAAAATGACGCACAGATTTTACTTTCAAATTTAGGTATAGGTCCAGAAAAATGAGAAATGAAAATGAGTGATCTGAAAGCTAATGACAAAGTAAAGGTTCTACTTGCTAAAGCCTTATTTGGAAATCCTGATATTTTAATTATGGATGAGCCAACAAATAGATTAGATTTAAAAACTATTAAATGACTTGAAAATTTCTTAGTTAATTACGATAATATTGTCATCGTTGTTAGTCATGACAGTGATTTCTTAGATGAAATTTGTACTCATATTGTTGATATTGATTTTTCAGAAGCAAAACTATTTGTCGGAAATTATACCTTTTGAAAAACATCATCACAATTGATTTTAGATATGCAACAAAAACAAAATTTAAGAAAAGAAGAACAAGCACAAAAATTAAAAGAATTTATCGCAAGATTCTCAGCCAATGCCTCTAAATCTAAACAAGCAACAAGCCGTAAGAAGCTACTTGATAAGCTAGTAATTGACGAAATTAAGCCATCTTCAAGGAAATATCCTTTTATTAAATTTGAATTAAATCGTTTACCTGGTAAACAAATTCTGTCTGTGGAAAATCTAACATATATTAATGATGCTGGCGAAGTCTTGTTCGAAGATGTATCTTTTAATCTAAGAGCTAATGATAAAATGGTAATTATTGGTAATGATGATATCGCCAAAACTCGTTTTCTAGAAATATTGGCTGGGAAAAGACAGCCAACTAGAGGAACAGTTAATTGAGGAATTACTATCAAACCAAATTATTTTCCTACTAATAATAGTGAATACTTTCAAAATGATGAAACTATTCTAGAATGAATTAGTAAATGACCATTAAATAATAGCACTCAAGAGACCAAGGATAATAGCGATTCTCGTATGCGTGCCTTTCTCGGAAGAATGTTATTTTCAAATGATAGTGTGTTTAAAAATGTTACTGTAACAAGTGGTGGTGAAAAGGTTCGGTTAATGATGTCAAAATTAATGTTAGAAGAAAGTAATTTTTTAATTTTTGACCAACCACTTGACCATCTTGATTCTGAATCGATTGACAGTTTAATTGATGCTATAAAATCATATAAAAGTTCTTGTATTTTTACAACATATAATCGAGCAATGATTAAAGAATGTGCGTCGGTAATCTTAGAAATAAAACCACAAGCTAGCTATTTATTCTATGGCAATTTAGAAGAATACGAAGAAGCAATGGGTTATTAATTATTGAAAAAAGCACAAATTTGAGTTTGTGCTTTTATAATTTATTAAAATGACATTTGCGGCATCTAGCTTGATATTCATCACTATCGCCAAGTAGATGCTCTTGATTTGATTTAATAATTCGATAACTAGTAGAAGCAGCATGTTGACATATGACACAAATTGCTTGTAATTTTATAATTTTTTCAGCTATGGCCATTAATTCAGGCATTGGTCCAAATGGTTCACGAAGATAATTTTGATCCAATCCAGCAATTACTACCAAATAACCTCTATTGGCTAAATCATCAGCAATTTTTACTAAACTTTTATCAAAAAAGTGAGCTTCATCAATTAATACTGCCTTATATTCTTCTCTAGTTAGTAATTCATAAATTTCTTTCGGTTCTTTTATTGTAAATGTTTTATTTTTAATTCCTGCGCGACTAATAATTTCATTATCAGAAAAGCGGCTATCAAAAATTGGTTTTATAACAAGTGGTTTTAGCTTTGCATATTCTAATATTCGTATCTTTTTTAATAGTTCTTCACTTTTACCCGAGAACATTGGTCCGGTAATAATTTCAATCATCCCATCATTAAAATTTTTATACATATAACCTCCTTATTTAATGCATATTATTTTATATGAAAAAATTAATCTAGGTACTGATTAATATTTTTTTTAATATCAAAATTTTATGGCTAAAAAAATTAAAAATTTCTATTATTAATTTAATAAATTCAGTTATATAAATTGTCAATAATATCCATAAAAAATTAACAATATATTTATATTTTTTTATTGAAGGTATAGAGTAAATGAATTTTTGAATATATAGATGGCAATTTATAAACATTAATACACATAAATTAATCACTTTTTATTCTAAAAAAAATTCATTTATTAGAAAATAACTAATTTTAAGTAATAAAAAATATTTTAGTGATATACTAAGAAGTTAATAATTTATTTATTATTCTTGAATAATAATTATTTTTTACGTTAATAATATAAATTATTTTAATTTATTTTTTTTAGAATATTTAGACGTTGTTTATGTTTTTTATTTTTGCCTGTTTGTAAAGTAAAAAGCTCATGAACTCTGTTTATTTTTTTGTGAAAGAATAAACTTTAAAACTATGATTTAAAAAATTAGGAGCTATAAATGACAAAATCAAAACTCAAGAAAATATTGTGATCTGGAACTATTGTGGTTGGCGCTATGTCAATTGCAACAACAGTGCTTTTATTACTTAATAATAAACAAAAAGCCAATAAAAGAAGAGTTATTAATCTTTTCAATAAATTGAATGATGATGAAAACATCAAATATTTTTATGGTACGAAATTAAATGATGCCAATCAACTTATTAATCAACTTAATGAAAAATATGACGCCAACTTATTAACTAAGGTTGAAAAAGAATTAAATTCATTAGATGAAACATCACAATTAATTCAAAAAGATTCAGATATTAAAGGAGAAGCATTAACCCCTGAGCAAATAACTAAATTAGAACTTTATTGAGATAAAGAATATGCTAATGCTGTTGAATCAGTAAAGAGTGAAAATGGATATTGATTCGGCTTAGAAGAAAAACATCAAAATAGAATTAATGAATTAATCTTATCGGAAAAAAATGCTAAGGGTAAAGAAAAAGTTAATGCTCGTGAAGCCTTTAAAAAAGAATTAATAAATGATTCAGACTTAGCAAAAGCTTTAGTAGAATTGAAATCAAAAGTAAATGAATATAAATCTAAAATTCAAGATACCATTAAACCTTTAAAAGATGAGTCTAAAGTTAAAAAAGATTTAGTTGTTAGATTAAACACCAACAATATTAAAAAGCTAATGGATCTGCTAAAAGATTCTGAAAATCATAAAAACACCTATGATAGAATTTTAAAAACTGACTATGATTTAAATGTTAATATTCAAGATGCAAACGTTGAGTCATGAGCTGATAAATTGCAAACTGCTAATACCATCGAAAAGCAATATCCTTATTTAATAAAAAATGAGCTAAATACAAATAACTTTAAAATCTTACAAATTAGCATTATTGAAAAATCACAACTTGATACTAACGAAGTTGCTTATATTGAAAAAGACGAAAATCTAAAAATTAAAAAAGATAATCAATTTTGATTAAGATTTACTTATCAAGTCACATTTAAAGAGTATGCTGTTGACAAAGAAGTTCAAAATAAGATTTATTCATTGGACTATAGCGTTTCAAATGAACAACAAACAAACTTTAATGATTTTAAAAATAACTTTAAACCATACTACGATTCGCTAAATATTGAAGAACAATATTTTACCGTTAATAATAAAAGATACTACAAAAAGCATTGAATGGATCAAACATTACCACTTATTCAAAACCAATGAGTTGCTTCTAAAACAAAAATAGCAAATGATTGAAATGAATTTAAAAAGGAAATTATCGAGAGCGATAATTATAAAGAGCATTCAAAAGACACTTTGAAATCCCTAGCTGAATATATTGATAAAACATCAAATCGTTTCACACTTGATCAAAATGAATGAAAAGATGATAAAAATTGAACTTATAAGAAATATGCTTCAAATGAAAAACTAGTTAAAGATTTTACTAAAAGCTATGACACATGAAAAAATCTATTACTTAATGAAAAAGAATTAAAAGAAAAATATGAAGCTAGAAAAAATGATTTCAAAATCGACGACATTAAAGATGAAGAATGAAAAAAGACTGCTAATGATTATGTAAATAGTACCAACAATAAATATGAAGTTAATGACAAACTATTCTACTATGATAGGGATCAACAGATAGATAACAAATCAGTTTTAGCATATGACCTGAATGTTGATCAAATTAACAATAGTAATAATTTTTCAAAAAGTATTGAAAATCAAAGTTTTTTAAAGGTGTTAAGTGAATTTGTTAAGAGCTATGATGAATGAATAATGTTCTATGAAAAATCCGCTGATAAGAAATTAATTAAAAAATATTTTGAAACAGAATCACTGTTTATGTGAGCTACAAATTCAAGAGAAAAAATTGACCGTAGCGAAGACGTTTTAAATAAGTTTGTTAAAGCAATTTATACAGGAACTGATTTTAAAAATCTAGAAGAGAAAATAACTATATTTTTAAGAAAACGTAAAGATATTATTGATTATATTCAAAAACTTGACAAAACCTTTGAAGAATCAAAACCACAAATGTCTGAATTTGTTTTAGGTGATATAACAAAGGATATTAGCGCAGATGAATGGGAAAACAAAAAGCAAATAATTAATAGTTATATCAGCTTATACAAATTAGGTGAAGCAAAATATAACGCAGAATTTAAAAGACTTTCAGACCAAGATTTAGACAGTTCTAAAATTGAATCATTGAAAAATAAAAATAAATATACTTTTGATTTTAATTCTTTTTTAGAAATATCAAAACAAAAGGAAAACCAAAGTGATAAATTAGACTTATTAAATGCTAAATATAAAACACTTTATAAAAATATTCAAACCTTTATAGATAATAAAAAAATAGCTAGGGAATTTAAAAATTCAAATTATAAAGAAATAAATTATATTCATAAGCATAGCGATGATTGAACACTTGATTATGCTAAAAAATATACAACTATTAGTGATGTAGAAATTGACACAAATAACGAAAATCTAGTAGCTAACGGCACTAATAAATATCAAGTAAAAGATCAAAATGGCTTATTATGAGATATTGTTAACGAAGAAGTAATATCAAACAATTTAACTATTTCTTATGAATTAATTAGAAAATTTGATAATGATGATCAAGATCTTGCTTTTGTTGAAAATGTAAAAAACAATGTAGCAATTGAATCGAAATTTGCGAATTTTGATAGTAGATTATCATTATTAAAGAGTAATATTGAACTTTTAGAAAACTTTATTAATCCAAATAATTATATTTATTATGGCACTGATAATGAAGATGAATTTTTTAAAGATATATTTGAAAATTATCCTATTGAAAATCTAAATAAATGAAAAGGAAATGAAAGTTCAAGTTCAAGATATTTTAATGATAGTAATCTATTTGGATCTATAAGAAATATAAAAGAAAAGATTATTGATAGAAAAGATGATAGCGAGTATTTTTATGGTATTTTTAACAATAAATCAGATTTAGATACTTTTAACAATAATTTTAAATCTTGAGTTTTAAAGCTACAGGAAAATCAAAATAATAAATGACAAAAAGAATTCAGTGAAAGAATATTTAATATTTTAGAAAATACAAACAAAGATCAATTAATTTCTAATGTTCAAGATGATTATATAGAATTTGATGAAGCAATTGTGGATAAGACAGTTGATTCATTTATTACTGATAAGGTAAAAGCATTAGATTCGATAAAAGAAAAATATAATCATAAATATTCTGATGTAAATAATGCTATTAAATATGATGAATATAAATCATTACTTAATTTTAAAATGAATTCAGAATTTGATTATGATAGAAATGTTATTAATGTAACTTTATTAAATAAGAAAAATGAAAAAATTGAAATGAAAATTTCGTATAGACAAGCCTTGGAAAATAGTAAACAAGGACAAATGGTATATAAAAGACTTGTTCGTGAATTAAATAGATTGTCATTTTTAATGCACAGAGTATTTTGACATAACCGTCCAATAAATGATCAAACAAATAAAAATAATCAAAACAATAATTATTATGATGTGAATGATGCGAAATTACCTATTTTCGGAAAATATAAATTTATTTATTCTAATGATTTTAAATATCATCCGGATTTTGATCAAATTCCATTCAGCTTTATAATGCCATATCAATTTATTGAAAGTCCTAAACAATTTTATCGTGATGACAAAAATCAAGGATTTTATGATAATGGAATTCGTGAATATTTAAAATTTAAAGAAAATGATTGAAAAAAACAAATAGATTTTAGAAAAAAATTACAGGAAAGATATAATAAGGCAAAAAATAGATTACAAAATTTTAATTATGATTTAATTATTAATAATGATTTGTGAGATTCGAATTGAGAAACATCACCACTTCCCTTTGGAAAAATAAAAGAAGAATGAGATTATAGCCATAAAGGACTTAAATCATATTCCTTAATACCTCATTCAAATGGATGAGAAAGTTCAATAATTCCAATATTTGATGGATATGGTAAACCTCTTACAATTGAGAATTTAGTCTTGCATGGAGATAGTCCAAGATATTATTTATATATTTTAAGAACTGGTTTAACATTAGATGGTGAAATCGATAAATGAGATTCAACGGTTTATAAATTCAATCAAAAATATGAAGATGCAATAAAGAAAAATAATTCAATTTAAAATAAATAATTTAAAGAGGAGATAATATGGCACTAAAAGCAGGAATAGTAGGGTTACCTAATGTTGGTAAAAGCAGTCTTTTTTCCGCACTAACTTTAGTTGAAGCTGAAGCTTCTAACTATGCTTTCACCACGATTGAACCAAATGTTGCTATTGTTAATTTACATGACTATCGTTTAAAAGAATTAGCAAGAATAGTTAACACTAAAAAAATAGTTGAAGCAACATTTCAATTTGTGGATATTGCTGGATTAGTGGCCGGAGCCTCAAAAGGTGAAGGACTAGGGAATAAATTTTTAGCTAATATTCGAGAAGTTGATGCGGTTGTTCACGTTATTAGATGTTTTGAAAATCAAGACATTCTTCATGTTAGTGACAAAATATCACCAATTGATGATTTAAATGTTATAAATTTAGAGCTTATTTTAGCTGATTTACAAACTGTTGAGAATATCATAGCTCGAATGTCAAAAAAAGTTCATAATACTAATGATAAAGAGCTTAAATTTGAATTTGATGTCTTACAGAAGATTCGTAAATCATTAGAATCTGAAATAATGATTAAAAATCTTGATTTAAATCATGAAGAAAAATCTGCTATTGCAAAATATCAATTGCTTACAGATAAACCAACGATTTATGTTGCCAATTTATCTGTTGATGATTTTAAAGACATTAAAAATGCCAAACATTTTCAAACATTAAATGATCATTTAGCTAAGCAAAATGAAATACTTATTCCAATTTGTATTAAATTAGAATATGAAATATCTCAATTTGATGATGAAGAGAAAGCAGTGTTTCTTGCCGAATATAATGTCGAAGAATCAGGAATTGATAGCATTATTAAAAAAAGCTTTTATTTATTAAATCAAGCAACTTATTTTACGGCTGGCGAAATTGAAGCTCGGGCATGAACTTTTAAAAAAGGAATGAATGCTGCTGAATGTGCCGGAATTATTCATACCGATTTTGAAAAGAAATTTGTTAAAGCCGAGATTATTAAATTTGATGATTATGTTAAATTTAATGGTGAAAAAGGTTGTCGAGAAGCTGGGAAAATTAGTTTAGAAGGTCGCAACTACCAAATGCAAGATGGTGACATTTGCTTATTTAAAGTTGCTAAATAGAAAATTTTATTTAAAAATATAAGATAATATTTTCTTATATGGGGGTTTAGTATAATGGTAGTACCGCAGTCTCCAAAACTGCTCGTAAGGGTTCGATTCCTTTAACCCCTGCCATATCATTTAAAAATGAAATAAATCGGTTTGTTTTAAACACAGACACTAAAAATTAACATTTATCGGAAGTGTTAATTTTTTTGTACACTACTATTAAGCAATGTGTGGCTATAAAAAAATTAAAGAGGAAAATTATGCCAAAACATTTAAAAATGGAAGTTTAATATATCAAGCCTTCAAAGAAGGTTGAATATGAAAAGCATCAAGAGTTTTTTATATTATTTCACCGGATACTCAATTCACAAAAAGAAATTCTTTGTCGGGTAGAATTATAAAAATAATTAAGAATTATAATTTAGGCACGCAAATAAGAGGGAGCACTAATAGAAAAAAAGGAAATGGCGCACCTGGAAGGCCCAAGAAGCAAAGGGAATTAGATAGGGATATTTTTAGTAGAAAAGATTTAATTGAAATAGCTAAAAGATATTATGAAATAACTAAAGAAAATTCCAAAAAAGGGAATAAAAACGAAGCTAAAAACCTAAACATATTCCCTGTTTTTTACTTTTCTAGACAAACCATATCTGCTAATAAAACTACATAAAATCTCTAAAGTGCCATTTTAAATTCAGAAATTATCATTCAAACATTTAATGAAAATAAAGCAAGATTTGGCAAAAAAATTAAGTATGAAAATGCTTAAAAATGTATAAACGATTGTACTTTGAGGTGATATTTAGCGCAATTAGATCTTAGATGCAAAGTCAGACAAAAGCAAAAAAACTAAAGAAATCAAAGATACAAAAAGTAAGATCCAAAACATTGTTTAAAGAGATTAAAATGATGTTGATAATAGGAATATTTATGCCACCGATGTTTCATATATCAATGCTCCAAAAGATGTTAATAATAACCACGTTTTCTTATCTGTAATTATTAGCCATAAAACTAAAAAATCATTGGGCATGATTAAATAAATCAAATGATATGAATTTTATTTTAGAAAATGTACAAGATATCAAAAAGCAAAATCAAAAAAATTTTATTATTTATTTTGACCATGGATTCCAGCACACACATACCAATTACATCGAAAATATTAGTAATTTTTAGAGAACAGTTTCACTATCAACAATAGGAAATTCCTGGATAATAGAGAAATTGAATACTGATTTGAAATAATTAAAACTGAATTATTAAACGATTTAAATGAAAAAATTAACGAATATGTTTTATGCTATAACAATAATAGAATGCAATCAAATTTAAATTGAAAAACACCACAGCAATATGCTAGATGTTTAATAATAAAGAATGTTAAGTTTTATTGTCCATGTTTATATGTTAGCCATTTTTTTATTTAATAAAAATATACTAATTTTTAAAATAATTTTGTATATCAACAATTTTATTTAGTTTCTCTCATGGCAGATCTAAATCATTTCGTCCAAAATGTCCAAATGTAGCCGTTTGAAGATAAATTGGTCTTAGTAAATCTAGAGTTTTTATAATTCCTGACACACTTAAATCAAACAAGTTATTAATCATATTAATAATTTCGGGTTCAGAAAATTTTGAGCTGTTAAAAGTATTGACATAAATTGATTGTGGTCTTGGTAAACCGATGGCATATGAAAGTTGAATTTCGCATTTTTTAGCAATTCCAGAAGCAACAATATTTTTAGCAATATATCGTGCCATATATGCAGCAGAACGATCAATCTTTGTTGGATCCTTACCAGAGAAAGCGCCTCCACCATGATGAGCAAAACCACCGTATGTATCAACAATAATTTTTCTTCCGGTTAATCCAGTATCACCAACCGGACCGCCAATTACAAATCTACCAGTTGGATTTATTAAAATTTCATAATCTAGATTAAAATTATTTTCTTTTAAAACAACATCAATGATTTGTTCTTTAATAAATTTCTTAAACTTTTCTTCTTGGTAATCTTCTTGATGTTGAATTGACATTAATACCTTTATAACTTTAATAGTGTTATTTTCATCATCATATTCAACAGTTACCTGACTTTTCATATCACTCTTAGCATATAAAAAACTTTTGCCTCTTCGAAGTTTTTCAGCGCGTTTAACAAGTTCATGACTTAAAACAATAGGTCATGGCATAAAATATTTATTTTCATTAGTTGCATAACCAAAAAGTATTCCTTGATCTCCGGCTCCAAGCTCATGATTTTCTGATTGATTGACTCCCATGGCAATATCAGCACTTTGTGGATAAATTTTATTAATAATAGTAAAATCACTTTCTTTATATCCAAGTGGTTTTAAAATTTTTCAAGTTTCCTTAATTGTATCTACATATGATGATGTAGTAATTTGACCGCCTATGTATATTACGTCATTATTTGCCAAAACATCACAAGCAACTCTAGCATGAGGATCTTTTTTTAGTAATCCATCTAATATTGCGTCACTTATTTGGTCACAAATTTTATCAGGGTGGCCAGCACCAACGCTTTCAGATGTTAAAATTCTTTTCATATAAAAAACCTTTCTAGCATAAGAGCTGAGAAAGGTTTTATTAAATCAAACTAATATACATGTTAGATTAAAAATCCCTCACAGTCCACCTTACATAATTAGCAGGTTGGCATGCCTCATCGCTTGTTAAGCTGAGCAACTCTATATGCATTAGTTATAATTATATCTAATCTTTTAAAATGTAAATTATTTATCTTGAATTATTTCAATTCCAGGAAGTTTATTGCCTTGTACAAATTCAATTGAAGCTCCGCCACCAGTTGAAATGAATGAAAATTTATCTTCATATCCCAATTTCTTAATTGCGGCAATTGAATCTCCCCCACCAACAACTGAATATGCGTCTTGATTTTTAGCAATAGCAATAGCAATTCCTTTGGTTCCGGCTTCAAAATTTTTGAATTCAGTAACTCCGGCTGGTCCATTTCAAAAAATTGTTTTAGCTGAAGAAATAATTTTGGCGAATTCTTCTACACTCTCAGGACCAATGTCTAGTCCCATGAAACCATCAGGAATATTTGTGTCTTTTGATGATGTATATTGTGGCATTTTGTCAGCATATTCATCAACATAGGCATTGTCAATTGGTAAGACAATTTTATCTTTATATTCATCTAAATATTTTTTAGCGATTTCAACTTTGTCTTCTTCATATAATGAAGTTCCCACTTTAAAACCAAGAGCCTTATTAAAAGTGTATGCCATAGCCCCAACAACCAATACTCTGTCAGCAACTTCAAATAATTTTTCTAGAACTTTGATTTTATCACTAACTTTTGCTCCCCCAATAATTGCAACAAATGGTCGTTTAAAACCGTGGATAATTTTTTCAAGGTGCATAACTTCATCGTTCATTAAAAAACCCAATGCTGATTCTTTGACAAATTGAGCAATTCCATAAGTTGAAGCATGAGCACGGTGTGATGTTCCAAATGCATCATTTACAAACACATCTCCCAAGCTTGCTCAATACTTAGCTAATTCTTCACTATTTTTAGATTCAGCTTGATTATTTAAATCTTCAAACCGAGTATTTTCTAGCATTAAGATTTGTCCAATTTCTAAATTTTGGGCAGCTTCAGTTACTTTTTCGCTCCGAGTTTCATTAATAAAAGTTACATCTTTATTAATTAATTCAGATAATTTTTTAGCAACAATCTCCAATGATTTATTTTTTTTGTCTTCCTCAGTTTTAATTCTACCTAGGTGAGATAAAATAATAATCGCAGCTTGTTGTTCTAAAAGATATTTAATTGTTGGTAATGCTGCTTCAATTCTTTTTGTATTTGTGATTTCACCATTCATAATTGGAACATTAAAATCAACTCTTAAAATAACTTTTCTATTTTTTAATTCGATGTCTTTAATAGTTTTTTTCATATTTCTCCCTTATCTAATATAATTGTATTAATTATAAACTAATTATGTTGTTTTTTTAGTTTGTAGGAGTATTATAATTAACATATGGAGATAACATGGCAAAAATATTAAATGCACAAAAACAAAAAGATACAAGAACATTATCATATGATCCCGAAAAAGATAGCTTGTCGCTTTTAATAAATGAATTTCATGCCTTTAAAAAGAATGCAAAATTCTCAAAAGATTATTCAGAGGCAGAATTATATGCAATTTTTCAAAAAATTCGTTGAATGAAAATTATGGATGAAAAAAACGAATCAATTAGAAAAGTTATATCAAAACGACAATATAAAATTACTTCGAAATATGAAAACTATGTCGATTTTAAGCAATGATCAGATTCACCTTTAGCACAAAAAGCTCGCCCACTATCAGTAAGAACTCGAATTTTTATCATTTTCGGAATTGCTGCTATAGTTATTCTTATGCTACTTATCATTGTCGGCTTGAATAGATGGTTCTAAACTTATGGTTATTGCTGTTTTAGTTATTGTAATTTTAATTGCAATTATTATTGCTACAAATTACATCGTTATTTTAATAAAGTCTTTAAATAAAAATAAGACTGCTAAAAAATCATTAGGTGAATCGACAAAAATTCGTATTATTTACCAATTAAAAGAAGCTATTGAATATTTATCAAAAAACAAAACTGGGGCAATTATTACAATTGAAAATAAAGATAATCTTGATTTGCTAAGAACAGATGGAGTAATTGTTGATGCCAATATTTCTTCATCTTTGATTATTTCGATTTTTAACAAACACAGTCCATTGCATGATGGTGCTATCATTATTCGAAATAATAAAATTTATTATGCTGCTACATACTACAAAATTACTAAGAAGTCGATTGACAACCGTTACGGCGCAAGACATAGAGCAGCTATGGGAATTAGTGAATTGTGTGATGCGATAACTATTGTTGTTAGTGAAGAAAATGGTGGTGTAACCCTAGCTAGAAACGGATTATTTACACCAATTCCAATTAGTAATCTACAAGAATCATTAGTTGATATTTTTAAAGATTCAGAATAAACACACAAAAAAGATAAATTTTATTAAAATTTAATATTTTAGGATTATAATAGTAGAGCAAGATATTAATGAATATTGAGCATTATGTATTTCTTAAGTTTGTGATATATTTTATGATTTCTTGTATTAGCAAAAGTCATTACTTGTAAAAATAATTTTAGTCCTAAATTTATCGACTTATACTGTTTTTAATATCTGTTTTTTTTATGTTCTCATCCATTTAACATTTATAAATTGTTAATTATTGTTTTTGTTCATTTTTATACAGAGTTTGTTTTAACTAAAAATTTTTAAACATAATGTAATGTTGTCCTTTTATTTTAAATTTTGGTTTTATTAAAAAATAATAATTTTAAACATAATACTAAACTAATATTCCAGTGTAAATTATCCTTTTTACCTTTTTTATTACATCCTATTTCCTTGTTTGTTTAACGAGTAGTTTTTACTCAATAATGATAATTTAGGTAATGACTATTGCTACCGTTCTATTTATTTATTGTAAGAAAAGTAAGGGTAACCTTATTTTTTTTGTTTATAATTAAATTTATATTAAGATAATTAAATCAATATTTTTGTTTTTGCAAAAATTAATTAGAATAAAATTATTAATTAGTTATTATTAATTGCTTAAAAAATTTTTTTTTGTTAAAATTAATATTGCTATTATTATATTTAGAGCGCAATTGGACAGGACATAGATGGAAGGCTATGCTTTAGGTTGGTTAAACGCGTTTAATCTAAGATATAAAATCTTAATAAAAATTATTACTAAAAATAACATTAGAAATGAAAGGAATAATATGGCAAAATTAGATTTCGACCGTTCAAAACCACACGTAAATATTGGTACAATTGGACACGTCGATCACGGTAAAACTACTTTAACAGCTGCTATTGCTACAGTTTTATCTAAAAAAGGTTTATCAGAAGCTAGAGACTATGCTTCTATCGATAATGCTCCAGAAGAAAAAGCACGTGGAATTACAATTAATACTTCACACATTGAATATCAAACAGAAAAACGTCACTATGCTCACGTTGACTGTCCAGGTCACGCTGACTATGTTAAAAACATGATTACTGGTGCCGCTCAAATGGATGGAGCAATCCTTGTTGTTGCCGCAACAGATGGACCTATGCCACAAACTCGTGAACACATTCTTCTTGCAAAACAAGTTGGTGTTCCAAAAATCGTTGTTTTCTTAAACAAAATTGATATGTTTAAAGAAGATGAAAGAGAAGAAATGGTTGGACTAGTAGATCTAGACATCCGTGGATTACTATCAGAATATGGTTTTGATGGTGACAATGCTCCAGTTATTGCTGGTTCTGCTCTAAAAGCTTTAGAAGGCGATGCACAATACGAAGAACAAATTATGGAATTAATGAATAGTATTGATGAATACATCGATGAACCAAAAAGAGAAACAGATAAACCATTTTTAATGGCTATCGAAGACGTATTTACTATTACTGGTAGAGGAACAGTTGCAACAGGTAGAGTTGAACGTGGAGTTCTACAATTAAACGAAGAAGTTGAAATTGTTGGATTACACCCAACCAAGAAAACTGTTGTTACCGGAATTGAAATGTTCCGTAAGAACCTAAAAGAAGCTCGTGCTGGAGATAATGCTGGTTTATTACTACGTGGTGTTGAAAGAAGCGAAATTGAACGTGGACAAGTTTTAGCTAAACCAAAAACAATCGTTCCACATACCGAATTTGAAGCTACAGTTTATGTTCTTAAAAAAGAAGAAGGTGGACGTCACACACCATTCTTCCAAAACTATAAACCTCAATTCTACTTCCGTACAACAGACGTTACTGGTGGAGTTCAATTTAAACCTGGACGTGAAATGGTTATGCCAGGAGATAACGTTGAATTAAATGTTACTTTAATAGCTCCAATCGCTGTTGAAGAAGGAACCAAGTTCTCAATCCGTGAAGGCGGAAGAACTGTTGGAGCTGGATCAGTAACCAAAATTATTAAATAATTTTACTCTTTTAAAATATCGCAACATATTGCGGTATTTTTTTTCTAAATTTTAGTAGTAAAAATTTTTAAATTGATTTTTATTGTGTATAATTTTCTTACTATTTTTTCATACCACTTTTTTTGTTAAAAACATGAAAAAATTATCTTTAAGAAAAATTTTTTTTTATTATAATTTTGGCAAGAAAATAAAAACTCGAAAAGGAAGCGGTTATGAAGATTAAGAAAAATAAAAGATTTATAGCATCTGGATTTTTTGCTATATCAGTTATGTCAACAACAATTCCACTAGTAGCAATTAGTTGTACAACAGAATCAGAAAATTTCGTGATTAGAACATCAGGATATTCAGATTCAATGACAAAATTAGCTAATAAGTCGATATCATTAGCAGGAGCTTGAGCTGATGCAAGATTTTATGCTGGTGAATTCGAAAAAGACCTTGTAGCAGTTGGTGCAACTGATTACATTTCAAATGATGGAATTCAAGCACGTGATGGACTAAAAAAAGGTGATATTGAAGCTCTTCAAGAATTATTTATTAAGACAATTGAAGAAGCTGAAAAACAAGCTAAAGAAAATAAAGTTAGTTCATTAACTTATGAAAATAAAGGAAAAATTAGCAGTATTTTCAAAATTTATAACCACGACGGTTATTCAAAAGTTGCTTTAGATAGTGAAATTTCATATAACTCAGTTGGAAATAAGAAAAAGGCTTATCCAAAAGCCTTAACTGAAGGAAGTGACTATTTAGAAATCAAGGATAATCAAATTGTTCAAAAAGCGAACGCAAAAAGAATTAAAGTTGCCTTCATTCCATCTTCAGATGCTACTTTAGTATCTCAAGCAACCGGAAAATTGCAAGCATATTTTAACAACACATTAAAACTAAATTTTGATATTACCGTTGCAACAGATTACAATGCGGCAGCAGAATCACTTGCGTCAGGTTCATATGATTTGGCATTTTTACCAGTTGATACTTGAGCGCAACATTCAGGAAATTCTAGTTTCATTTTACAAGCTGGACGGGATGTTCAAATTATAGATCCATATATTTCGACATCTAATCCTTCAACACCAAAATTTACTTCTAATGACGAAAAATTACTTATCGAAGCGATTAACAGTTATAAAGTTTTTAATGCCAACAATAAAGACAGAGCAATTTATATTAATAGCGACCCAACTAAAAACCCAACTGCAACAGTAGATGGATATCCACAAGAACTTAAGAGTGCCGTTGATGCTTTAGCACAAGAAAAAAAATTACCAAAAGTTGGATATTACCGTGCATATATTTTCGCTAATAAAGACTCAGAGATTTACAAGAAAATTGAAAAGGCATTAACAGAACAAGGGTCAAATTGAAAATTAAATTGAAGCGATGTTAAAGGGGACATAATCTACGGTTACACATCAACAACATCGTCAGCCTCTTTTACCTATCCGGAGCAATGATTTAAAAAACATTTTGAAGGGTTTGAATCATTTTTAAAATAGCTTATGAATAAAAAAATAACAACTAAAGAAAATATGGAAAATTGGGATATAGTGTGAGATGGTGTTGGAAAAATTTATCCTAATGGTACAAAAGGATTAACCGATATCAATTTAACAATTAAACAGGGCGAATTTGTTGCAATCATCGGTTTGTCTGGAGCTGGTAAAACTACATTAATTAAAACAGTGAATAAAATCAATTCAATTTCATCAGGAACTTTAAAAGTTGGACCGTATAATGTTAACACGTTAAAAGGGAAAGCCCTTCGTTTGTTTCGTACAAAAATTGGAATGATTTTTCAAAACTACAATTTAATTGAAAATGTCTCAGTTCTTCAAAATGTTTTGGCTGCACGTTTACCACAAATGAATTGATTTAGAGCTTTGTTTGGAATGTATGCCAAAAAAGATGTTGACATTGCCTATGAATCTTTAGCTCGAGTAAACATTCTAGAAAATGCTTATGATTTAGCAAATAATTTAAGTGGTGGACAAATGCAGCGGGTAGCATTAGCAAGAACACTAGCTCAGAAACCAAAAATTATCTTGGCTGATGAACCAGTCGGTGCTCTTGATCCAATCATGGCGAAAAACGTTATGGATGGTTTTCTAGTCGCAAATAAGCATGATAAAATCACTATTTTAGCAAATTTACACCATGTTGATTTAGCGTTGCAATATGCTGATCGAATTATTGGTGTTAAAAAGGGAAAAATTATTTTCAATGACACTTGGGATAAAGTTAATTTAAGTAAATTAAAAGAAATTTATGGTAATAAATTAGAACAATTTGATAAAGAACAATTTACCGAAAATGAGCGAAAAAGAAAAATAATTCATAGTGAAATTATGAAAAAAATTAAAAAATTATCAAGAGGTATGAATGAAAAACAATCAAAAAATTAAGTATAAAACTTCACTTAATTTTGAGAAATTTGTTAATTATTTTCAACCTAAATTTATTGATATTAATGGTCAGAAAGTAACCAAGAAATTTCCATGAAATAGAATTTTTTGAAGTTTAATTGTTTTAGTCTTAATTGCTTTAATTATCAGTCTAATTAAACCGGATTTTCAAAATTGAACAATTTTTTGAAAATCAATTGGAAATTTTTTCGAAGTAAATAAGGTTATTGAAATTGGCTCAACAAAAATTACACCTTATCAAACGTTTGTAAAATCGCTTCAACTATTGTGGCGGACAGTTTCCTATTCGATTCTAGGAACAATTTTAGGAATTGCCATTTCAATTCCCGTTTCACTACTTAGTTCAAAAAACTTTATTAAAAATAAATACGTTTATTATCCTTTTCGTTTTATTATGTCAGTAATTAGAGCTGTTCCACCAATTGTCTTTGCTTTCATTTTTTGATTTCTATTTTCATCAAGTTTGGCAGCAACACTTTCAATTGCCATCTTTGTAACCTCAATTATGTCAAAATGATTGTATGAGGATTTGGATACCTATGATGTTTCGGCTTATACAGGTATTCAATCAATTGGGAACGGTAAAGTTATTGCTTTCAAAGTGTCAATCTTCCCATATTTAATTAAACGGATCTTTTCATATGGATTCTATTCATTTGAAATGGTGGTAAGATTCGCAGCTATTCTATCAATTGTTGGGATATCGACAATCGGTGAATTATTAGCTGATAATTATGCTACAATCAATAATTATTCTCATATGTCAATTGTGATATGAATTTTAGTTTCTTTCATGATTATATTAGAATTTATTAATTATCTAATTAAAAAATATTTTCTAGAATTTTCGGCTAAACACCCTAACATTGACGAACAATTATCATATGAAGATAAACTTAAATCACTTAAAAAACAAAAACCAAAAATTTACATTTGAAAAATTGTTTTTGGAATAGCCTTGTTAGCGTTGATATGTGCTTCATTGGTTCAAGTTAATTGAGCAATTGGTAATTCCATTAAGATAAGTCAATTTAAAACGGGTATTTCGAAACTATTTAATCCTGATTGAACACTTTTTCAAACTTGAACTAATTCCAAAACCAATCCAGTTGTTTTAGGTTTTGAAGCGCTATTAGTAGCTTTTGCGGCAACATTAATTGGTTTTATCCTAGCATTTATTTTTGGGATCTTAGCCTCTAAAAATGTCAATAAATATTTTGCATATCCTTTTAAATTAATTATTATTACTATTCGGGCAATTCCACCATTTACTTTTGCACTACTATTTCTAATTCTTTCTAAGGATTCAAAAATTTTTGCTGGCGTTTTAGCTCTAGGAATACATTCAATTGGAATGTTGGGAAAATTAGTTATGGAATCAGTTGAAAAAATTCCGAATAAGGTTTTCCAATCCCTTGATTCACTTGGATCATCTTGGTTTCAAAAAGTTTACTATGGTGTAGTTAAGGCAATCTTACCACAAGCATTATCGAATTTCTTATATCGTGCTGAACTTAATTTTAAATCAACAGTTGTTATTGGTGCCGTCGGAGCAAGTAATTTTGGTTTTCAAATCTCAATTTATTCAGCTCAATTTCAAGACTGAGATAAACTAAGTTCATATTTGATTTTTACAATTGTTATCGTTTTAATTATTGAACAAATTTCAAATCTAATTCGAAATAAATTAATCAAAGGATATTTCTTTGCAGAAAATTCTTGAATTACTCAACGCATCAATAAAGTTACTTTCTTAAAAGCCTTAGCAGTTAATCAAATCACTGAAGAAAATTTTGTACATGATATAAAATATGCTAGATATTTAATTGCTAAATTTAATTACGATAAACTAAAATTTATAGAGGATTTTAATAAAAATCAATACCAAAACATACAAAATTATCATTCCATTCTGCTTCAAAAAAAGGAATTAAATTCTATCTTTAAGCAGAAATACCATGAACTCGCGAACAATCTTAAAAAAATTAAAAGCGATGTTTATAAACAAACAAAAGCAAGTATTTCAACTGAAGTAAAAAAAATTCAGTTTATTAAGCGCCATAAAATTGCTTTGAAATCAGCAAATATTGCTTGTGATAAATATATTGAATCATTCTCAGGAGTATAAAATGAAAGAACAATTTGAAAAATTTTGAAGTTATGTACAATCTTCAAAGTATATTACTTTATGTACACATATTGAACCAGATGGAGACACTTTAGGCTGTGCTATTGCCTTAAAAGAGTTAATAAAATTAAATAGTGATGTTAAAGAAGTAAAAATCTCAGGTGGTGATTATCCAAGAAATTTACAATTTATTATCGATGAGCCAATTGCTTTAGTTGATGATGAATTTTTTAGTAAATCTTTAAAAATAGTTGTTGATACTTCAACTAAATCAAGAATTTTTGACCAACGTGTAATTACAGAAGAATCACTAAAATTAGACCATCATCCTCATGAAAATAAATGACTTTTTGAAATTGGTGGTGATAACTGGCCAGCGACAGGGCAGTTAATTGTTAATTTAGTAAAAGCCTTAAATCTAAAAGTTAATGAAAAATGTTTAGAAGGATTAGCTATGTCAATTATTACTGATACTGAATATTTCAAAGAAAGAAATATAAGTGAAGAAACATTTTATAATATCGGATTTTTACTTGAAAAAGGATTAAACTACAATAAATTGTTAATGGCAATGCATCCAAATGAACAAGAGAATAGTCAAATTCTTAAAGCAATTAAAAATATGCAAGAAAAAGGAATTGTAACATATACAATATTAGACCAAGTTGTCAAAAATGATGTCGTTAGACCACTTGTTGCTAGGGTAACTGATTTAAGTAACACAGAAGTTACCATTGCCTTTCTGAGAAAAGAAGATGGAAATGTTAGATGTTCAATTCGTTCAAAATCATATATTAATGTTTCTGAAATTGCTAAGCATTTCGGTGGCGGTGGTCACTTTAATTCATCAGGTTTCATTATTGAAAATTTGGAAAAAATTGAAGAAGTTATAAATTACATTAATTTAAAGAAATAAATAACAAGTAGTAAGCAACGTTCAAAAATTTTAGATGCAAATTTATAAGTTTGCATCTTTTATTATTAAATTCCATATTTTTTAAATTCCAAAAACATCTTAAAAAATATGAAATTTTTAAGGTTAAATAATAATTTAAAAGATAATATATTGTTTAATTTTCACAAATATCTTTATTATTAAATTCTTATCTAGTAAAATATTAAGATAATTATGATAAGAAAAAATAAGCTTCTTTTAGGAATTATGACGGCAACGACAATTACTGCTGTAACACCAATAGTGGTATCTTGTGCCAAAGATCCAAATATGGTTTCTATTCCTAACGAAAATCGAGATAAATACCAACAAATTATTAAATGGTTTAATGAAATTGCGTTATCGGATTTGGATATTCAAAAATTTCCACAAGAGTTATCGAATTTTAAACAAGATGAATATTATGATACATATTTAAAAAAATGAAATTTTGGAGCTGATGACTTTAATTTAGCTAAAGAAATTGACGAAGAATTCATTTTTAATAAAAATAAGGGTTTCTATAAAAAAATTCAAGATAATAACTTATTAAATTTTTTTAATAGAAATTTCAAAATTAGATTAAGAGTAGCAAAACAAAATCTTAACATTTTACTAAATATTAGTTTGATTCCAATTTCAGAGTATGAAAGAGTTAAGAATTTTAATAATCGTGATTATTTTTTAGTTAAATACTATGATAATAAAAGCATATTTTTATCTCTTGGATTATTTAATTTGGAAATTAAGGAAAAATCAAAAGAATTGACAACGTTTGAATTACTATCATATATTATTCCGCCACTTGCTATAATTGCGGTCATAATTTATATAGTTGTTGCAATTCAAATTAAAAAAAGAAAACAAAAAAGGAGATAACAATGAAGAATACAAATAATAAAAAACCAATAATATTTTCAGACGTGGATGGAACAATTTATAGTGATTTTAATTTGCAAACAAACACTATAGAAGATGTTAATTTTGCTATTGAAAATGGTGCTGATTTTAATATTTGCACGGGGAATCCAGTTGAAGAGCGAATGCTATCATTATGCGCAGCCTTAAACGCCCAATATTTAATTGGATCATCTGGTGCACAAATATATGATATTAACTCAAAACAAATTGTGAAATCATGAACTATTTCATTTGATTCTTTAACAAAATTAATTGAGTTAGCTAAAAAAATAAAATGTCAAGTTTTATTTTGGGATAATAAAAATTATTACTATTTGTTTGATGATTTTTCGGTTGTGAAAAAAATATCTACTTACCATTTTATTACTGAAGAAAAATTAAATAACACCCCTAAACTTTATAACAATGAATTTATTGAACCAGTGAAAATTGAATTTTATTCAACTGAAAGCACAGAAGATGAATCATATGCGAAAAATATATATGAACATATCAAAGCAATCGATACAGTTTCTATGGTTCAAACTTCATCTAATGTGGAAATTTCACCAAAAAATGTTAACAAAGGATTTGCCATTAAATGAATGATGGAAAATATTTATTCAAAAGCGGAAATTAAAGATATTATGACTATTGGCGATAGCAATAATGATCTATCAATGATGCCAATAACTAATTATTCATATGCAATGGCTAATTCTTCTCAAAAATTATTAAATATAGCTCACTTTTTTACTAGTGCTGTTGAACAGAATGGGTTAGGTGAAGCGATATTGGATTATCTATATCGTTTAAAAAATATAGTTAAAAAATATATGTTACATAATTTTAGTAATAGCAAGGGAGATAAATAATGATTACAAATAGATTAGGAAAAAATTATTTACTAAAAATATCAAATGGAAATAAGGTAATTGACCCATTTGATTTTAGTATTGTTGATGTTAAACCGGCTTTTAAATTTAAAAGCGATTTGGAAATGGTATTAAGTGATAATCTTACTTTTACTGATTTGGCTAATTTCTTGGATTTTGTTTTTGGATTGAATAAAATGAAATTGGAGAGTTGATTTTCAATTGGCAAACAAAAAATTGTTATGTTTAATAAAAATGTTTCATTTGAAAATTATGGTGATTATAGTTTTATTTATGAATATGAACCTTTAATTTTAATATTTAAATTTATAGCAGAAAAAAATGTTGACGATTTTAGATACAACGTTATTCTTAAAAATGGGAACATTTTTTCATTAAATATTTCAGCGAGTTTATTCAAAGGCAATATTAAAGAAATTTACGATCATATTACAACATATTTTTGAATTGCTGGCATCGAATTTAATAAAGATAACATTAATTTAGAAAATGAATATGCTGACATACTATTAACTAAATTTAACAAGAAAAAAAGTGATATCCCAGCTAAGTTGCCGAGAATTGGTAAAATTGAAAATTTCGATAATTTCCTTGAAACTGTAAATGATCATCAGATTGGTGATTTAATTTTTCCAATTGAATATCGAACTGATTTAGATGACAATCTTTGATTTAAAGATGTTGAAGATTCAGAAAAATACTACTATGAAACTCCACAAAATAAACAAGTTAAGAATCAAGAACATAAAAATGAAAATGAATTTGAAAATATGTTTAATGATAAAAATATTTTTGAAGATCCAATGGGTTCATTAGAAAAAATGGTTGGTGATTTATACAATGCTGCTAAGTCTATGGGAATAAGTGATTCGGAAATGGAAGATTATTTCAAAAAAACTTTTGAAGAATTTAAATCATTTACACTTCCATCATTTGACACTCCAAATAATATGGAGAAATCACTTATGGATGCCTTACATAAAATCATGAATAAAAATGTTAAAAATAAACCAGAGACAAAAATTAATGTAAAAACTGAAATAAAAGAGGAGTCTAAATCAACTTTGGAATCAGAGACAAAAACTAAAAATGAAAAAAACGAATCTGAAATTAACTAATTAAAATGAATGATAAAAAATACTATTTAAAATATAAAGATGAAGTTTGTTTGGAATTTATTTATGATTACTATAATAAAAAAATAAAAATAACAAACATTATTAATGAATATGCCTTTATTCCTAAAAATCTTCGAGAATTCTCGCAAGAGGATTTAAAGGATTTTTTGTTGTTTCATAATTTTATTCCAAAAACTAGATCAAATTATTTGAAACTACATAAAAATGTCACTGACAAATTTGAATTTTATGATAAATTATTAGGTTTAAATTTAAATAATTGCTTATGGATATGTTCTGAAGAATCTAATCTAAAGTGAAGTGATATTAATTATTTTGACCATTTTAGAAATGAATTATTTCCAAAAATATTAAATGATGATGCTACAATATTCAATCCCTTAAATTACTGGTCGCCTGATTGATTTACCAATGGTGAAGCATTAAAGTCATGATATCAGGAAAATAATCAAATTTATTTATTAAAATCTCCAATTATGTTTTTTAATAAGCCACTTTATAATAATTTTTCAGAATATTTTGCTTCACAAATAGGCGAACTTTTGCTTTCAAATGCTGTTAAATATGATTTTTTTAATTTTGAAAATCAACTATTAACAAAATCTCATAATTTTTGTTCTAGTACAATTAATTATTTTTCTTTTTCACAACTAATATTTAGTCACGAAAATATTGAAAAACATTTAATTGAATTATATGGTGAGAATAATTACGAAGATTTGATGGTTTTTGATGCTTTAATTTTTAACGCTGATCGTAATTTAGGAAACTTCGGTCTTTTATACAATGCTGAGTCTAAAAAATTTGTTGGACCTGCTCCTATTTTTGATTTTAATAAAAGTTTAGCATATGATTTTCCGATTTATCAAAACAAAATTGGTAAACAACAATTAGAAAATTATTCCAAGAGATTAACCTCATTTTATGAATCATTTGATTTACAACTGGAAAAATTTGCTAAACCTCGACATAAAGTTTGAGTTGAAAAATTAGAAAAATTCAAATTTAAAAATACTAGTTATGTTAAAGATAAAAAATATATAAAATTTATAAAAGCAATAATTAAAAATCAAACTAAAAAGCTTAAAAAAATTTTAGAAGGGAGTAATAGTAAAGATATTTAACTTTGCTAGAAATTAAGATATGAATGAAAAAATTGTAATTAAGGGTGCAAAAGAAAACAATTTAAAAAATATTAGTTTAGAAATTCCTAGAAATAAATTTGTTGTATTTACTGGCTTAAGTGGTTCTGGCAAAAGTTCACTTGCCTTTAATACAATATATGAAGAAGGACGAAGAAGATATGTTGACAGTTTATCAAATTATGCTAAGCAATTTTTAGGTGGAGCAAGAAAGCCAGATGTAGAAAGCATTGAAGGGTTAAGTCCAGCGATTTCTATTGAGCAAAAAACTACGCATAATAACCCTCGAAGTATTGTTGGAACAGTCACCGAAATATATGATTACCTTCGTTTATTATATGCACGAATAGGTAAACCATATTGTCCTAAACATAAAATTGAAATAACTGCTCAAAAATCAAAAGATATACTAGAAAGTATCTACAAATATCCTGAAGGTGAAAAAATTTATATTTTATCACCACTAGTTATTAATCAAAAAGGGTCACATCAAACATTATTGGCAAAATTAAAAAGAGAAGGATTTTTAAGGGTAAAAATAAATGATGAAATTTTAACTTTGGATACTGAAATTAATTTAAACAAAAATCAACATTGAACTATTGAACTAATTATTGATAGAATTGTTTTGTCAAATGATATTCGTTCGCGAGTAGCTGAAGCTATTGAAATGGCATTAGAACATAGCCACGGAATTGTTACAGTTGAGGCAGTGGGCAAAGAAAAAAATATGTATTCAATAAATCATAGTTGTGAATACGGTGATTTTGATATGCCTAAGATTGAACCTAGATTATTTTCCTTTAATTCACCAAATGGAATGTGTCCTGAATGTAAAGGTCTAGGAGTTATTAGAAAAGCAGATTTTCGTTTAATATGTCCTGATGACAATTTATCAATAAATGAGGGAGCGTTAAAATATTACAAAAATTTTATGAATACCTCAAATTTAGAATGACAAGAATTTGAGAATTTGCTTCGATTTTATAAGATTGACAAAGATAAACCTATTAATGAATTTAGTGAATTTGAGTTAGATATTATTAAATATGGTTCACAAGAAGAAGTTCATTATGTAATGATTTCAGAAAGTGGTAATCGCTTTGAAAGAAATAAATATATTGAAGGTGTTGTAAGCAAAATTGAGAGAAAGTATTGAGAAACGAATTCCAATGATGCTAGAACATATTATGGTAAATATTTGGGAGATGTTTCATGCTCGTTGTGTAATTCCAAAAGATTAAACAAACATGCTTTGGCAGTTAAAATTGCTAATTTAGATATATATGAAATGTGTAATAAATCTATTGAAGAATTATTTGTAATTTTAAATTCACTAGAGCTAAATATTATTGAAAAGGAAATTAGTCAATTAATTTTAAATGAACTGAAACACCGAGTTAATTTTTTGATTAATGTTGGTTTGCAGTATTTAACATTAAATCGAAAAGCTGAAACATTAAGTGGAGGAGAAGCCCAAAGAATTAGATTGGCCACCCAAATTGGAGCAAATTTGACAGGGGTTTTATATGTGCTTGATGAACCATCAATAGGCTTGCATCAAAAAGATAATGAAAAACTATTAAAATCACTAAGAAAAATGGTTGATTTAGGAAATAGCTTAATTGTAGTTGAACATGATGAGGATACTATTAGAGAAGCTGATTTTATTGTTGATATTGGACCTAAGGCAGGCGAGCACGGGGGTGAAATTGTTGAGGCTGGTAACATTGATAAAATAATTGCAAATTCTAACAGTATCACTGGCCAATATTTATCAGGAGCATTAAAGATTAAAACTCCGAAATCTCGCCGATCAGGAAATGGGAAGGTCTTAAAAATTAAGAATGCAACAGCTAATAATTTAAATAAAATTACTGCTACTTTTCCATTAGGTAAATTTATTGCAATCACTGGTGTTAGTGGTTCTGGTAAATCTAGTTTAATAAATGAAGAATTAGTATTTAACTTAAATAAATATTTGAACAATCCATCTTATGATATTCGAAGAGAAGAAAAAATTTCTGGACAAATTAATATTGATAAATTAATTCAAATTGATCAAAATCCAATTGGGAGAACTCCAAGATCTAATCCGGCTACATATACAAGCGTATTTGATGATATTAGAGACATTTTTGCTTTAGTTGAAGAAAGTAAAATTCGTGGATATACTCGTTCGAGATTTTCATTCAATGTTCCTGGCGGTAGATGTGATAAATGCCAAGGTGATGGACTTATAAAAATTGAAATGCATTTTCTCCCTGATGTTTATGTAACTTGTGATCACTGTGATGGTAAAAGATATAATTTGGAAACATTAGAAATAAAATATCATAATAAAACCATTAACGATGTACTTGAAATGACTGTTGAGCAGGCATTTAACTTTTTTGAAAGTAGAACAAATATCAAACAAAAACTGCAGATTTTAATGGACGTTGGTTTAGGTTATATTAAGTTAGGACAAAATGCTGTTACCTTAAGTGGTGGTGAAGCACAAAGAGTTAAATTAGCAACTTATTTACAAAAGAAACCAACTGGCAAATCTATCTATGTTTTAGACGAGCCAACAACTGGTCTTCATCCATATGATGTTCAAAATTTATTAAATGTTTTGAATCGTATTGTTGATAATGGAGACACGGTCATTGTTATTGAGCATAATTTAGATGTTATAAAATGTGCTGATTATATAATTGATCTTGGTCCTGATGGTGGTTCTGGTGGAGGAAGAATTGTCGCTTCAGGAACCCCTGAACAAGTGGCTGAAAATGAATTATCATATACAGGAAATTATTTAAAAATGATATTAAATTAGTTTTTTGAATTAATTATATAATTTAAGTGGCCAATATTATAAATTTAAAAGGAGAAAATATGCCAAAAGATTTTGCAGGCGTTCAATTAAGAATTGGCTTGCTAAATGTGTACTCATTATTAATCATGATGGGTATGCTTGCGTCTATATTAACGGTTTACTATTTTTGAAGACGAGAAAAATATTCGTTTGAAAAATTCTCAATACTAGTTTTTATAGCACTGCCAACAGCAATAGCTGGCGCTAGAACTGTTTTTGTAATTCAACAGTTAATTGAACACGGAAGATGAGTTGATGGGCCTTGATATAATGCTTTTGCAGTATGAAGGGGTGGCCTTTCAATTCACGGGGGAGTAACAACTGCTACTATTTGTTGTGTTATGTACATAATTTTTTCAAAAAAAGGTGAAAAAATTGATTTAAGAAAGGCCTTTTCAATTATTTTACCAGCCGTATTGATTGGACAAGCGATAGGTCGTTGAGGAAATTTCGCAAACCATGAAGTATTTGGCGGAATTATGGAGCCAGGCTCATTAGCATTTAGAATTTTACCTAAAATTATTAGAGACCATATGTTTATTAATGGTCAATACCGTTTACCATTATTTTTATATGAATCAATTGCGAACTTAGTTGCATATATAATTCTTGTTTGAATTTTAAACAAATGAAACTTCTTAAGACCAGGAACAACCGGAGCTCTATACATTCTATACTATGGAATTATACGTTCAGGAATGGAACCATTACGGGATGGAAGTTATGGTATTTATAAAGTAATTTCAGCATTGTATATTGTTGTTGGATTAGCTTTAACTGTATTATTTGAATTTGTAATAAAATTAAATTACAATGTATTTAAGATTCCTGTTTATGCAAATGAAAAAACCCACCGTTATTTCTATTTTATAGTTTATGAACCAAAAAATAAAAAAAGAACTACAATTAAATCATTTAAAGAATATTCACAAAACGATGCTGCTACTGCTAGTGTAGAATAGTGATAAAAAGGTTGAAAATTATATGGAAAAATTTGATGTTATTATTATAGGAGCAGGTCCTGCTGGATTAACTGCTGCTATATATCTTGGAAGAAATAATGCTTCTGTGGCCTTTATAGAGGGAAAAGTACCTGGTGGAAAAATGCCAGAACAATCAAAAATTGAAAATTACCCAGGTTTTGATTTAATATCTGGAGTTGAGCTTTCGAATAGAATGCTAATGCAGGCTAGAGAAAATAAGGCAAAATTTATCTTTGGTAATGTTTCACATATTGAAAATATTAGTGATCATGAAAAAGAAGTTACGTTAGAGAATGGCAATAAATACTTAGCAAAAGTTATTATTATTGCATCAGGAATGAAAAATGTTGTGCCATTAGATGTTGTCAATATTGAAAAATTTAATGGTAGGGGAGTTTCTTATTGTGCTATTTGTGATGGAGCAATTTATTTAAGCAAACCTTGTGCAATCATCGGTGGTGGTAATTCAGCGTTTGATGAAGCACCATTTCTAGCATCGGTTGCTTCTGAAGTTCACATTTTTGTCCGTGATGGAATAATTGCTGAAAAGAAATTAGTTGATGATGTTAAAAAAATCAAAAATATTACTATTCATGAAAATTCAAAAATTCTTGAATTAAAAGGTGATAATAAGGTTGAATCTATAATAGCTAATATTGATGGAAAGGTTCAAGAAATGGATATTAAAGGTGTCTTTCCTTATGTAGGATTTAAACCAGCAACAAGCTTTATAACTAATAAAGAAATAATGAATAGTCGTGGTTTTATTCAAGTTGATAAAAATATGGAAACTAAAATAAAAAATATTTTTGCTATTGGCGATGTTGTTGAAAAAGACATTCGCCAAATTACTACAGCAACAAGTGATGGAACAATTGCCGCTAAGGTTATTGGTTCTAGAATAAATATGGACTAAATCAATTATCATTATGTTTTAAAAAACAAGTTCTCAAACATTTCAAGATAAACTTGTTTTTTTTACATTTATTAATATTTTAAAAATGTATTTTTAAAATGAAATAATTTACAAACTATGTTTTGCAAAATATAAACTTTTTTAAATTAAAATTATCTATATATAAAAAGGAATAATTTATGAAAAAGAAGAATTTTAAGTGATGAATTGCCTTACCTGGAGTGATATTTACTTTACCATTAGTGGCCGCTGCCTGTGGAAACACCAATAACAAAGAAATGGATAGAAAACCAGATCAAGGTAATGGTCAAATGGACGAAAACAAAAAACCAGACAATGGTAATAACCAAATGAATAATGAAAATAAACCAGATCAAGGTAATGGTCAAATGAATGGGAACAAAAAACCAGACAATGGTAATAATCAAATGAATGATGGAAAAAAACCAGACCAAGAAAAAGATAAAATGGATGGAAATAATAAACCTGACCAAAATAATGGTCAAATGGATGATAATAAGATACCAAAACCTACCCCTCCTGAAAAGAAAAATGATTTAGAAAAATATTCAGATGAGATAATTTATTTAAATTTATATGTTTTAAATTTTATAAAAATAGGTGAATTTTTAATGGACCAAAATGAAGAAAAGTTATTAAAAGTTCTTAATAACTCAAAATCAATATTAACTGATTTATTAGATAAAAAAATTAAAGATAAAAAAGAAATTAATTTGGGATTGCAACTAATTGACTCAATGACAGATAATTTAGCAAAAGGCACCATTAAAAATTTTATTCAACAGGATTATGTTCAATCATTACGAGATTCTAATGGTCAATACAGCAATTATTTAAAATTAGTTAGCGCTAAATTTTCTAATTTTGCACTAGATTTTAAAGGTTCAACAAAGAATATAAATTTATTATTAGAATATTGAAAAAAATTAAACGAGGAATCCAAAAATAGCATTAGTTATAAAACCATAATTTTTCTAGAATATCTTTTGAGCGAAATAAAAAACAATAAAAATAAGGATATTGTTGATAAGATTTTGCCAATAGTTATGGAATCTATAGATAAAAAAACTGAACTAGATGCGACCAAGATTAAGCAAATTGATGAAGAAATAAAGAAATTAAATCAAGCCAAATAAATGATTTGATTTTTATTTATTTCATTCATTTACAATTTTTTATTTTAATAATAAGTTGCCTCAATAAAAACATAATATAAAAATTATTGTTAGATAAAATATATAAAAAATTGAAAATAAGGTATACAGAGCAAATGAAATAGTTGAATGATTCACTTAATTAGAAGGATTATAAAATATCATAGATGAAATACTAAAAACTTGAAAAAGTAAAAATATTGATAAAAATTTAAATTTATTAAAATTATTAATTCATTCGTTAAATATAAGATTAAAAACAACCTAAGTTCATTGCTAAAAAGACAAAAAAATATGAGTTAAAATTTAGCTTTTCTATTAATAATAAGATTGATTTAGAATTAAAATGTATTTGAAATTAATGAATTCCCAATATGTTTTAAGAAATATATATTTTTTAAAATAAAATATATTACATATAAAAAGTTAAAAAAAGGAATAATTTATGAAAAAGAAAAGTTTTAAGTGATGAATTGCTTTACCTGGAGTGATATTTACTTTACCACTAGTGGCTGCTGCTTGCGGAACTACCAACGGCAAAGAAATAGATAAAAAACCAGATCAAGGTAATAGCCAAATGGATGAAAACAAGAAACCAGATAATGGTAATAACCAAATGAATGATGGAAAAAAACCAGATCAAGAAAAAGATAAAATGGATGGAAATAAAACACCAAACCCAACTCCGCCTGAAAAGAAAAATGATTTAGAAAAATATTCAAATGAAATAATTTATTTAAATTTATATGTTTTAAATTTAGTAAAAGTAGGTTATTTTAGAATGGATCCTAATAAAGAAGAATTATTGAAAGCACTTAATGATTCAAAAGCAATATTAATTGATTTATTAGATAAAAAAACTTCAAATGAAAAAGAAATTAATTCAGGATTGCAACTAATTAATTTAATGATAAATAAAATAAAGGATAATACGATCAAAGAATTTATTGATAAAGATTATATGGAGTCTATAACCAATATCGGAAGACCATATAATAGCTATTTAGTATTAATCAGTGGTCAATTTTCTAATTTTTCTAAAGAGTTCAATACTGAATCGAACAACATGAAAAAAACTGCCAAAATGTTATTAAAATATTGAGATAAATTAAAGAATGAATCAAAGGGTAAAATTAATTATAAAATGTTATCTTTTATAGAATATCTTGTAAATGAATTGAAGGACCCAATAAATGAAATAGCCGAAACCCTCTTAGCAATTCAAAAAACAATGAATGAAAAATCTGAATTAGGTGAAGAAGAAATCGCAAAAATTGATAATTATATAAAAGAAATTCAAAAAGTAAATCAAGTTAATTAAATGAGATATTAGGTCACATAAATTAAACACTCGAAGATGAGGAGTGTTTTTTCATTTAATAAAAAACAAAATACTACAAACTAATTGCAAAAAGCAGTCTGAAATTGATTTAATTTATTTTATTATTGATGATTAATATAATATAAATATCATCGCCTTGATATGCTAGTTAGATACAGAGAAAACTACCGTCAAAATTGGTATATTATATATAATTCTAATGTTATGAATTTAAAGCCAAAACCAAAAAAAATTATCAAAAAGCAAATTAACTTTTTCTAAAAATCAAAAAATTAGTGATTTAAATAACGAAGAAATTAAATTTATTTTTGAAGTTCTTATTGATTCACTAAAAGCAAGTGGATTTACTCAAGAACAAATAGATAAAATTATTCAGAAAAAATTAGAAGAAATAAGGAATAAAACCTAAAAGAAAAAAGTAATACTAAGATCGCATCGGTTGAGAGAAATATTTATTAATTAAAACTTAATATTTATTATCAATATGCTTATAAAAAAATAATACGTATTATGAAATCATCGAATGAATAAATAACATTGAAATATCTGAAAAACTACATTAAAAGAAAACTAAATTTAAGCATATTTCTCAGAAGTTCATTAAGTATAAATTTTGTAAATGTTATAGAAGTTATAAATACAATCAAAAGCATATGTCAAAGAAAAGGTATACATCAAATCATAAATAGATAATAAAATTAAGGGTTTTGATGTTATCAATTTTAATAAGTATAAAAGCAAATATTAAATATATTAAATGGTTAAATAAATGACAGTGTCTGCATGTAGTTGCGGTCATCACGTAAATTTAATTTTTACTTTAAATCTTAGTGATAAACGAACTACTGAAAATACAATAAATTTGATTAACAATGCTATAAAGAAATTAAACTATTTACTATTTTTTTATATTGAGTGTGAAATTAAGTATGCAAATAATTATCTAAAAAACTTTTTAGAAAAATATAACTGTCAGCAATCAATATCAACTAAAAGATGTCATTAAAAAATAGAAAATTAGAATATTTATTTGTTAATCTGTGACAATGAAATATCGACCTTATAAAATACAACAACTCAAATCTCAAAATAATATATAGCGAAAATAGCAGTACAATAAAGTGCTTTAAACCGAAAAAAGTACAAAAAAATTAGATTATAAAACCCCACACTATTTTTGTACAATGTGAAGTGAATACTTAAATTGTTTTACATAAGTTAAGTCAATTAAATGGCTTGATTTTTATTTATTTTATTGATTTTAAAATTATTTATCATAGAAGGAAAAACTATAAATCATCTTAATTTATAAACTAAAATATATTCTCGGCTTTTTCTTTGATAAAAAAATAGCAAAGCAAATGCTATATAATTTTATTATTAGATTTTATAAATGGGAGAAATATGAAGAAAAAATTTAAAATGTTATCAACGATTATTGGATTAAGTTCAATAACTCCAATTTTTGCTATTTCAGCAATAAGTTGCACCAATGCAAATAAAGATATTCAAACTGGCACTGAGAAAAATATACAAAAAATTAGAGATGAGTATAAAGAAGCTAAAAATGCCTACAACACTCTTATTAATGAGCTTGCCAAAGAATATAAAAGTATTAGAGAAGAAATGTCAAAAATTTCTACCGGTAAAGATGCTAATAAAGAAAATAAATTAAAATCTCTAAAATCAAGAATTTACTCTGTTAATAATAAAGCAAGAAGACGTTTAAATCCATTGCTAAAAAGACAAAATTATCTTTTTGATTCTTTAAAAGAATTAGAAAAAAATTCTGATATAAAGACAATCAAAATATTTCATACAAATGATGAACATGGTAGATTAGAATACGATGATGGCAGATTTAGCAATTTTTCGGGAATGGAACGAACTTCAAAATATATTAAAGATAAAAATTATGACCTATTAATATCCGCTGGAGATTTAATTCAAGGACTTCCACTTTCAGATGTTGATAAGGGTGAAACCATAACAAAAATAGCCAAATATATGGGTTATGATTCAATTGCTATTGGTAACCATGAATTTGATTTTGGATTAGAGCATATTCTAAAATTAAACGCACTTTCAGCAAAAGAGGAAGATGGTTGAAGTACTCCTTTTATTTCAGCAAATATCTATTGACATGATTTTTCAAAAGAAACCAATAAGCCAGATGGATATGATCAATCAAAAGTTAATACCAGAGTATTTAAACCATATATTATTAAAACGTTAGAAAATAATGTTAAAGTAGCAATAATGGGACTAACAACTCCAGATACAAAATATACATCTCACCCAAGAAATTCCGTACTAGTTGATTTTAGAGATCCAGCAACTTCAGCTAGAGAAACTATTCAAGAAATTAAAAGAGATAATCCAGATGTAAATTTCATAATCGCGTCAACACACCTAGGAACTGGTAGAAATATTCGAGAATGAACTTCAGAGTATTTAGCAGAAAATGTTTCTGATATTGATTTAATTATTGATGGTCATAGTCATACATATGTTCCAATTCATAAAAATAATGAATCATACGTTACTCAAACAGAAGCATATACAAAATATTTGGGTGATATTGAAATTGAATTTAATGCGAAAACTGGAAAAATTAATGCAGTTACTCAACAATTGCGTGATATAAACCAAATTACAGTGGCAACTAATGATTCAAGTGATTTATATATTTCTGATCTTAAAAAAGATTTTGATAAGGAATATTCTGTTGAAGTATTTACGAACCCAAAACCATTTGAACACACCACATCAGTTGAAATTGATGGAACACCATATTGAAAAGGAAGAATTCAAGCAACTGAACTTGGAGTACTTGTTAGTGATTCATTATCTTGAGAATTTGTTCAAGGCAAACCATGAGAACAAATTGATTTACCTAGCAAGGAAGCGGGCACATTAGATAATGTTGTAGGTTTGACAAATGGTGGTGGAATTAGAACTGATTTAAAATCAGGAAAAATTTTAAAAAAAGATTTATTAGCACTAAGTCCATTTGGAAATAGAATTACCGCTGTCCATTTAAGAGGAGATGTTTTATTAAAAGCATTTGAACACGGAATTGGTAAGGGAAGATCTGGTGGATTTAGCCAATGATCATCAAACGTTGAATATAAAGCTAAAGCAACAAAACAGCCAAGTCCAAGATCTAATAAAGATGAATACATTTGATCACTTGTCCCAGACTCAGTTAAAATTAATGGCAAACCAATTTCTCCAGATAAATATTACTACTTGGTTACAAATGATTTTCTAATAGTTGGTGGTGATGGATATTCAATGTTAGAAACTAAAAATCCTAACGTTAAATTGGCATATGAAGGAGGCAAATATATTGATACTTTAGAAAAATACTTAATTATGATTGCAAATCCAAGTTTTGTAGAAACAGATGCAAATCTATTTGCTAAACCAATTTCTAAATATTCAGATAAAAATATAATTTCAAAACAAACTTTAGATATACCAAAAGAAGCATTTACAAATAAACTAAAAGAACCTGAAAATAAATAATTATTAATAGTAGAAAATATTAATCATATTTAACAAACTATATTCATTACCTTAGGGAAAATGAATGTAGTTTTTAGTTTTATTAAATATTAGCGCAAAAAATTTAAAATATTTTACTCAAAAAATATTAAATATATATTATAATTGCATTTGCATTTATATGGAGGGGTAGCGAAGCGGCCAAACGCGGGTGGCTGTAACCCACTTCCTAACGGTTCGGGGGTTCGAATCCCTCCCCCTCCACCATATTGCCCTTTAGCCAAGTGGTAAGGCAGCGGTTTTTGGTACCGCCATCCGTTAGTTCGAATCTAACAAGGGCAGCCAAATCACAAAGTGTATATTAGACAGCATATCTGCTGTTTTTTATTTATTTTTTTATTTAACTTTTAAGGTAAAATTATTTTTATGTATAACCATCAAAAAATTGAAAAAAAATGACAAGCATATTGAGAAAAAAATAAATCATTTAAAACCCAAGAAAAAAGCTATAAAAAAGCTTACATACTAGATATGTTTCCATATCCATCAGGTGCTGGCCTTCATGTCGGACATTTAGAGGGGTACACTGCAACTGATATTATTAGTCGATATAAAAGATTGAATAATTTTGATGTACTACATCCTATTGGATGAGATGCATTTGGGTTACCGGCTGAACAATATGCCTTAAAAACTGGAAATCATCCTGCTACATTTACTTTAAAAAATATTGATAATTTTCGCCGCCAATTAAAACTACTTGGTTTTTCTTATGATTATGATAAAGAAATCAATACTACAGATCCAAATTTTTATGTCTGGACACAATGAATATTTAAAGAAATGTATAAGCAGGGCTTGGCATCAATTGAAAATGTTGATGTTAATTGATGCGAAGGTTTAGGCACTGTATTAGCGAATGAAGAAATTATTGAAGTTAACGGTATTAGAGTAAGTGAACGGGGCAATTTTCCTGTTGTTAGAAAACCAATGAAACAGTGAGTTCTTAAGATCACTGCATATGCTGATAAATTACTAGAAGGATTAGATGAGCTTGATTGGCCAGAAAATTTAAAATCATTGCAAAGAAATTGAATTGGTAAAAATATTGGTCATGAGGTTGTGTGAAAAATTCACAATAGTAATGAGAAAATTTCTACCTTTACAACTCGTTTAGACACAATTTATGGAGTTTCAGCAATTATTATTAATCCTGAACATCCTTTAATTAAAAAAATAACTAATCGTAAAAATTTGGAAGATGTTTTATATTTTATTGAAAACTATAAATTAAAAAGTGATCGTAAATTACTTCAAAATGCAAAAGAACAATCAGGTATTGAATTGGGATGTTATGTTGAACATCCATTAACAAAAAAAATGATTCCAGTTTGAGTTTCGGATTATGTTTTACCCGGATATGGTACTGGGGCAATTATGGCTGTTCCTGCTCATGATGAAAGAGATTATGAATTTGCTAAAAAATATAATTTGGAAATCATTTCAGTGATTGATATTGCTGATAAGAATTTACCATATTCAGGCAACGGCATTCATAAAAATAGTTCTATCGCTAACAATTTAGATAATCAAGAGGCTGCCGAAAAAATATATGAGGAACTAAAAATTCAAAAAACGATTAATAAAAAAATTAACTATAAATTACGTGATTGAATTTTTTCTCGTCAAAGATATTGAGGCGAACCATTTCCTATTTTATTCGACGAAGATGATAATATTTATTTAGTAAAAGAATTAGTTAAATTACCTGAAACCAAAAATATTAAGCCTTCTGGTTCAACTGAAGGACCTTTAGCAAATGTTAAAGAATGAAATAATGTTGAAATTAATGGCAAAAAGTTTCGTCATGATAATAATGTTATGCCACAATGAGCTGGTTCAAGTTGATATTATTTAGCTTATGTGCTAAAAAATCCTGATGGTTCTTACGTTCCTTTAAATTCAGAAGAAGCTAAAAAACGATTTGAAAATTGACTTCCAGTTGATTTATATATTGGTGGACAAGAACATGCGGTATTACACCTTTTGTATGCTCGTTTTTGACATCGCTTTTTATATGACATTGGTATTGTAACCACTAAAGAACCATTTGCTAAATTAATTAATCAAGGTATCATTTTAGGAACAGATGGTCAAAAAATGTCAAAATCACTTGGTAATGTTATCAATCCTGATGAATTAATTGAAAATCAGGGGGCAGATGCTTTACGGGTATATGAGATGTTTATGGGGCCAATCACTGATTCTAAATCTTGAAATGTAGATTCATTAAATGGTATTCGTCGTTGACTTGAAAAAATTTATAATACATTTTTAAAATTAATAGATCAAAAAATTAAAATTTCCTATGATATGGCTGAATTAGATAGCCTTATCAACGAGTTAATTATTGATGTAACTGAAAATATAGAAAACACAAAATTTAATATCGCTATTAGCAAAATGATGGTTTTCATTAATTATTTGGCTTCACAAAAAGAAATTCATTCACACTATCCATTAAAAATTTTTGCAATTTTGCTAAATCCTTTTGCTCCACATTTATCAGAAGAATTACTTCATCTTCTAAAAGAACGTCCTGCTGAATTTCAAAGTTGGCCATTCCCTGATAAATCAAAGATTATTAAAAAGAACAAAATTATTGGAATTCAAATTAATGGAAAAACTCGGGGACAAATTGAAATTTTATCTGATTGAGATGAAAAAACAGTTGTAGCCGAAGCCAAAAAAATTCCTACAATCACAAAATGATTAGCAGAAAAAGAAATAGTTAAAGTAATTTATTTAAAAGACAAAATTTTGAATTTAATAATTAAATAATTTAATTTTTCACTTTTTATTTTTTCATAAAAGTGGAAAACCTATAACTTTAGAGTAAAATAACATACATATTATTTGAAAGGGCAAATATTTATGCAAGATAAAAAAGACTATAAAAATACTTTATTAATGCCTTCGACAGATTTTTCAATGAAGGCTAATTTATCTGAAAAAGAGCCAGAATACATTTCTAAATGACTTAATGATGGAATTTATCAGAAAATTTTAAAAAGAAATAGAACCAATGAACCATTTGTATTACATGACGGTCCACCTTATGCGAATGGTAATATTCACGTTGGCCATGCACTAAACAAAATTTTAAAAGACATTATTATTAGATTTAGAAGTATGCAAGGTTACTATTCACCATATGTTGCTGGTTGAGATACACATGGATTACCAATTGAACATAAAATGTTGCTAGAATCTAAAAAGCAAGCTAAAGATTTTTCACCAATTGAACTTAGAAAAGCAGCAACTAATTATGCTATAAGTCAAATAGAAATACAAAAAGCACAATTTCAAAAACTTTCATTATTAACTGATTTTAAAGACATATATGTTACTCTAGATAAAAAAATTGAAGCTAATCAATTAAGATTATTCAAGAAAATGGTTAATGATGGCTTAATTTATAAAGATCTTAAACCAGTTTATTGGTCACCATCTTCACAATCTGCTTTAGCTGAGGCCGAAGTTGAGTATGCAGACCATATTTCACCTTCAATGTATGTTGCTTTTAAAGTTGTTGAAGGAAGCGCTAATATCAAAAAAAATGATTATCTTTTAATTTGAACTACTACGCCGTGAACATTAATTGCTAATAGTGGTGTGGCAATAAGTGAAAAATTTAAATACCTAAGAGTTAGTTATGACAATCACAACTATGTTATTGCAAAAGAACTGTTAAATTCATTTGCTGAAACTGCTAAATGAGAAAATTTTAAAATTTTATCTGAATTTGATGGTAAAGATTTATTATCAATTAAATATCAAAGCCCAATTAATAATTTAATTTGTCCAGTAGTATCAGGTCATCACGTTACTCTAGAATCTGGAACAGGGCTTGTTCATATGGCACCTTTATTCGGAGAAGATGACTTTATCATCGGTACTAAACATAATTTAGAAAAAATTATGCATGTTGAAGATGATGGAATGCTAAATGAAAAGGCCTTACAATTTAAAGATATTTTTTATGATGATGCTAATCCGCTAATTGGAAAATTTTTAGAAGAGCAAGCCTTATTAAAAGCATTTAAGAAAATTAAACACTCATATCCACATGATTGAAGAACTCATAAACCGATTATGTATAGAGCAACTCCACAATGATTTGTATCACTTAAACCAATTAAAAATAAAATTGCTTTAGCTTTAGACGGTGTTAAAACCTATAATGATTGAAGTAAAAAAAGATTAGGATTGATGCTTGAAAATCGAGAAACTTGATGTATTTCTCGTCAAAGAATTTGAGGTGTACCTATTATAATTTTTTATGATAAAAATAAAAAGCCTGTTATTAACGATGAAATTTTTGACTATGTTATTAATTTAGTTGAAGAATATGGAACTGATGTTTGATATGAAAGAGAAGTTGATGCCCTTTTACCTGAAAAATATCGTAAATTAGGTTATAGTAAAGAAAAAGATATAATGGATGTTTGATTTGATTCGGGTTCAACTTCGATGAGTGTTAAAATTGATGGTGTTAAAGCTCCATATGATCTATATTTAGAAGGCTCTGATCAATATCGTGGTTGATTTAATAGCTCACTTATAAATTCAATTGCTTGAAATAATACTAGTCCTTTTAAAACATTACTGTCACATGGTTTTGTTTTAGATGGCAAGGGTCAAAAAATGTCAAAATCTAAAGCAAATGTAATTGACCCAATTGTGGTTATTTCAAAATATGGCGCCGATATTCTTAGATTGTGAGCCGCAAATTCTGAATACACTGGAGATGTTACCATTGATGATAAAATTCTAGATCAGACAGTTGAAATATATCGTAAATTAAGAAATACTGTGAAGTTTATGTTGGGAGCACTTTCCGATTATGATTTCAAGGATGTTGAAGTTAAATCAATTCATGCCCTTATGCTTGAAAGAATTACTAATTTAGAATCTAGTCTTTTAGATTATTATGAAAATTATCGTTTTGTCAACATAATTAAGGATATTAATAATTTTATTATTGATTTTAGTAGTTACTACATTTCAATTACAAAAGATATTTTATATTTAAATAAAGAAGATGATTCAGAAAGAAGACAGGTTCAATTTATTTTTTCAAAAATGATTTATTTACTAATTAGAGCATTAGCTCCAATTATGCCAGTAACATGTGAAGAGATATATAAATATTATAATGTTCCAAACAAATTAGAATCAGTACACATGCTACCATTTTTAGAAAAGAAATCATTTAGTTATGAACTTGAACAAAAATGAAAAGATTTCTTTGAAATTAAAAATGAAATATATAAATTAATTGAGGATAAAATAAAAAATCAGGTTATTAAGAGACAAAATGAATCATTTGTAACTATTAAAACTGATATAAAATGAATTAAATCACTTCCACTTGCCCAACTCCTAATGGTTGCCAAAGTAGACTTGGGAAATGAAAATAAAGTCGAGAAACGTGATTCTAAAAAATGTTTAAGATGTTGAAATCACTTTGAAGATAAAAATTTTGATAATAATTTAGATATATGTTTAAGATGTAAAGAGGTTATCGGTGAAAAATAAAAAGAAAATGCCTGTATTTTTTACTAAAAAATATTGAGTAGAAAACTGAAAAACAAGCTTAATTAATTTAGCAATTTACTTTGCGGTATTTATAGCTTTATCATTGGTAGATTTATTAACAAAAGAATATATTTTTAATAATAGAGCCAAGGATTTAGATATTACCGATCATTATGCAGTTTACAAAAGTAACTTTATAATATTTTGATCAATATTCCATAGGGGAACAACAATCTCACTTGGATTGCCGGATTGGACTCTTCACTTTGTTAGTGTTCTAATATTTCTCACTACGTTAACAGTTACACTTTTCTTCAAGGATAAAAGTTTTAGATGAACAGTTGTAGCTTTTGCAATGGTTTCGGCCGGAGCATTTGGAAATATGTATGATCGAATAGCTCACGGTGGAGTAAGAGATATAATACATCTTCCATGAGCAAATGGTGGAACATTTAACTTTGCTGATGCTTGATTAGTCTTAGGTGGTATTGCTTCATTACTATCAATTATTATAGTTACATTTTGAGTACTTCCGCAAAAACATAATAAAGAGAGCAATACTCAACTAAATTTAAATGATTATAATGAAGTTAATTTCGAATCTCAAACTTAGAATAATTTTATAAATGTCGTTTTCAATCGGCATTTTTATTATTTTTTTCGCAAATATTTACAATTATCAAATTATTTTTTTAATATTCAATTGGGAGGTTACACATGAATAATTTTAAAACTATGGATATTAATAAATCTAAGACAATTTCTGGCGGATTTGCTATTACTACATTAATTACTACCATTCTATCAGTTATCCCAGCTGTTATTGGCGGAATTGGCGCTGCAGCCGGAATTGCAAAAGCCCTTTCTTCAGCTAAGGGAGAAATTAAAACTAAAGATGGATTCAATGTTAAATGAGATGATGCTAATACCAATATTGGATTTAATGTCGGTTTTCATTATTGCATATAAAAAAAATCAGGGTTGCCCTGATTTTTTAGTTAGAACTTTTTTTAGATTTTTCTAATATTTTATTGAATCTTTCAACACGACCTCTAGCTTTTACATCGCTACGGTTACCAGTGTAAAAAGCATGACAACTTGAACAAACATCTAGACTAACTTTTTCAGCTGTAGAACCAAATGTGTACTCAGAATTGCACGATGAACAAGTTGCTTTGATTTGATCATATTTTGGATGAATATCTTTTTTCATTATGCGCTCCTATCTTTAAAATTAATTAAACTTATACTATTTTATCAAAATTGCTATGAAATATGCCTTTTATTTATTAATATTTTCTCATTTTCATTCAATTATTTCTGGCATGTCGTAACCATATTTTCTAATATACTCTTTATGGTCAACAATTTTCTTTTCAATTTCTTGAACAAATGATTTTGCTTTTTCGCCATATACCATCTTGGCCGCATCAATTGAAATGTGGAAACGGTCCATGTCACTTAATTGTCTAATATCGAAACTAGTTGTAATATCTCCGTTTTCACGATAACCGTGTACAACTAGATTTCTATTTTTACGTGTAAAGAATATATCACGTATTAATCCTTCGTATCCATGGAATGCAAACATGATTGGTTTATTAGTAGTAAATACTTTATCAAATTCTTCGTCACTAATTCCTCTTGGATCGATTTTTGGTGATCTAAGTTTTAGTAAATCAACAACATTCACATATCTTATTTTTAGATCTGGAAAGGCTTTATGCATAATTGAAATTGCTGCTAGTGATTCTAAATTTGATTCAACACCACAAGAAACGAAAACAATATCTGGCTCTTCATTTTTTGAAACGTTTGATGCTCAATCAATAACTTTATATCCCTTATTAACTAATTCTTCTGCTTCTTCAATACTAAAGAATTGTTCTCTAGGTTGTTTTGATGCAACAATTAGGTTAATTACATTTCTTTCCTTAAATGATTTATCCATTACTGCAAGTAAAGTATTGGTATCTCCAGGTAAATATTCACGTATTAATTCTGGACGTTTATCAGCTAAATGTCCTAAAATTCCAGGATCTTGGTGAGTATAACCATTATGGTCTTGTTGGAATGCATTTGATGTTGCGATGATATTTAATGAAGGATAATCTGCTCTTCATTTTAACTCTAATGATTTTTTAATTCATTTCATATGTTGGGTTAACATTGAATCTACTACTCTTAAAAATGATTCATAAGAAGCAAAAAATCCATGTCTTCCTGTTAATACATATCCTTCTAGAAATCCTTCAGCTTGATGTTCACTTAATTGTGAGTCAATAATTCTTCCTTCAGGACTAATTCATTCGTCATATTTTTGAATACTTTTTTCAAGTCATTGACGTTGTGTGACTTCAAATAAACTAAATAGTCTGTTTGATTTAGTTTCATCTGGTCCAAAAACTCTAAAATTATCTTGATTATCACGAATAATTTGAGCAGCGTATTTAGACATTTCTGCCATATCTTGAGCCTTGATTTCGCCAGGCTTTTTGATGTCTAAGGCATATTTTTTTCAATCAACTAATTTTAATAATTTTGAATTTATACCCCCATTTGTAACGGGATGAACTGCCATTCTTTTCAACCCTTTTGGCGCTATTTCTCTAATTTCACTAATAATTTTTCCATTTTCATCAAAAAGTTCGTGTGGTTTATATGACATTAATCATGCTTCAAGCGCATCAATTTTTTCCATTTTAAATGCTGAAACAGGAATTGGCACTTGGTGAGCTCTAAATGAACCCTCAACAGCTTCATTATTTCAGATCTTAGGTCCAGTTCAACCCTTTGGTGTTCTAACGATCATAACTGGTCAATTTGGTCTAGTAGCTTCTTTTGCTGAGTGTTTTCTAGCATTTTTTCTAATTTCTAGAATTTCCTCAATAGCTTGGTCCATAGCTTTTGCCATGATTTTGTGATTTTCTAGGTGATTATCACTTTCTTTGTGATTTACAAAAATTGGATTTCAACCAAGACCAACAAAATAAGATCTTAATTCCTCTTCTGATTTTCTAGCTAAAATTGTTGGATTAGAAATCTTTCCGCCATTTAAGTGAAGAATTGGTAATACTGCTCCATCATTTACTGGGTTAATAAATACATTTGAAAATCATCCGGCTGCTAGTGGTCCAGTTTCAGCTTCTCCATCTCCAATTACTGTTGCAGCAATGAGATCTGGATTATCTAAAATAGCTCCAGTTGCATGACTTAATGAATATCCAAGCTCTCCACCTTCGTGAATTGATCCAGGTGTTTCAGGAGCAGCGTGACTAGCTGTTCCGCCAGGAAATGAGAAACGTTTGAACATTTTCTTAAGTCCTAATTCATCTTCGGAAATTTCTGGGTATATTTCTGTATATGAACCGTCAAGATATGAGTTGGAAATCATAACTTGTCCACCGTGTCCAGGTCCTTCTATGTAAAACATTTCTAAATTATATTTATTGATGGCTCTATTTAAATGTGCATATATAAAGTTTTGTCCAGGAATTGTTCCTCAATGGCCAATTGGATATAATTTAATATCATCTTTTGTTAATTTTCTTTTTAGTAAAGGATTATCTCTTAGGTAAATTTGGGCAACGCTTAAAAAATTTGCTGCCCTAAATCATTTATCCACTTTTTCAAGGTATTTATCTTCATCAAAAATTGTTTTTTTCATACTTCTCCTTTAAAATTATAATTTTGGCATGTTATGTATAACAAGTTTTATTTTAATTTTACTAGATTTAGTAATTATTTTTCTATTTATGGCTTTTTTGTTTTTATTTAGTTTGTTAGATATGATTTTTAATCACATTTTTATAATATTTTGTCGAATTACAAATTATTTCAAATTAAAAAAACTACAAAAAAAATAATTTTGTTATAATTAACATGAAATTGTGACTTAGAACCACAAGGTTACGATATGCCGAGCTTAGTTGTTCATCTTGGTATTCGATAACTTGTGCGGAGTCGCTTCAATAAAATGAAGAAGGAGAACAAACTATGAAATTAGAAATTAAAATAAAAGCTTTTGATGCTCAGTTAGTAGATGACGCTGCTAAAAAAGTTGTGCTATTGGCTAAAGCCGAAAATGCAAAAATTAGTGGTCCAATTCCTCTACCAACACGTAAGGAAATTATTACTATTTTAAGATCTGTCCACGTTAATAAAAAATCTCGTGAACAATTTGAAAGTAGAACACATAAGCGTTTAATTATTTTATCAGAAGTATCTGATGCATTAGTTGACAAGGCAAAAAGATTAGAACTACCTGCCGGAGTTCAAATTAGCTTAAAATCTAATTAGTCAAATAATTAGACTTTGTTTTTATTTTTAAAAACATTTAAATTTTAAATCTCGAAAGGAAAAATATGAAAGGAATCTTAGGAAGAAAAGTTGGAATGACACAACTATTTACCGCTGATGGAAAATTAATTCCAGCAACAGTTATAGAAGTTAAACCAAATGTTGTTACTAAAGTTCTTACCTCAGAAAAAAATGGATATGTTGCAACTCAACTATCTGTTGAAGATAAGAAAAAATCACAAATTAAAAATCCTGAAATTAACTATTTCAAACAATCAAATACAACACCTAAGCGCTTCGTGAAAGAAATCCGTAATATGACCGGATATAACTTGGGTGACACTTTAGATACTTCTATTTTTGAAGCTGGTGACATTGTTGATGTTACTGCTATATCAAAAGGAAAAGGTTTCGCAGGTGCTATTAAAAGATGAAACCAACACATCGGACCTAAATCACATGGTGGTGGTGGTGGATCTCAACCTATAAGACAAACCGGTTCTATTGGAGATATCTCTGGAAATAGAGTTTGAAAAGGTATGACAATGCCTGGACATTTAGGAGCTGAACAAGTTACCGTTCAAAACCTAGAAGTTATAAAAGAAGACGCCGAAAACAACCTTTTAATTATTAAAGGTAGTGTACCAGGTGCTAAGGGTGCATTTCTAGTTATTAAAAATGCTAAGAAATCAGTTCAAAAAAGAAGCCCAATTTCATTGGTTAACTTAAAAGAAGCTTTAGCAAAAAATGAAATTTTCGAACATGCTAAGAAATACAATTTGGAATTAAATATGGAAATGTCATTGAAAGAAATGAAATTAGCTTTAGATGAAGCAATTGCTAAAGTTGAAAAATCAGAACCAGAAGGAGAAAAATAATGGCAAAAAAATCATTATTAGAAAAATACTATATCTCTGAAAAGTTTGATAAACAAAGAAATATTTCATTTAATTTCAAAAAAGCAAATAAGAAAATTTCAGGAAATTTCCCTAACTTTTTTGAAGCTGTTGAAGAATTCATTAGAGTTAGTGAAAAAACCAAAAATGACACTAGAGTATGATTCCACCGTGATGGTGCATACCGTGGATCAGTTAATATAGAAAAAGCTAAAATTATTGTTTCTAAAGTTACTCAATCTAAAGTTGAAAATACTAAAGCAATTGAATTTATCGAAAAAGAAAATCTTGTTGATAAAGCGTTGCCTAAAAAGGTTTCTATTGTTACTAAAAAAACTAATAGTAAAAGAAAATTCAATTTTAGTACAGCAAATTTACCAAAATCAGTATTCGGATTAGAAAAAATTTATAACCAAGCAATATTCGACGCTATTTTATCAGAAAGAGGAGCAAAAAGACTAGCAACTCATAAAGTTAAGAATCGTGGAGAAGTTAGCGGTACTGGTAAAAAACCTTGAGATCAAAAACACACTGGTAGAGCTCGTAGTGGTTCTCTAAGATCACCTATTTTTGTTGGTGGTGGTAGAGCATTCGGACCAACAGTTGAAAGAAATTATGATCTAAAAATTAATAAAAAAGCTAGAAGAAATGCGTTATTTTCAGCACTATCATTGTTAGCTAAAGATAAAGCCGTTCTTGTTAAAGATTTACAATTAGACAAAATTTCTACTAGATCATTATTAATTGAATTGGCAAAAGATGATTTAGCTAATTTAAATAATATATTAATTGTATCTTCAAATGAAACAGTATTTATGTCAGCAAGAAATTTACCAAATGTTAAGGTTTCTAAAGTTTCAAGTTTATCAATTGAATCATTATTAGCTGCTGATGTACTTGTAATTGGATTAGAAGAAATTAAATTCTTAGAAGGGATGGCAAAATAATGAACGTAAATGAAGTTATTAAGTATCCAGTTTTAACAGAAAAATCTGAAATTTCTCGTTCAGGTCAAAATGTTTATACTTTTGTTGTTGACAAACGTACAAACAAAATTGAAGTTAAAAAAGCAGTTGAATTTATTTTTGATGTTAAGGTTTTAAAAGTTAATATTATTAACTATGATAAAAAACCAGCAAAATTAGGAAGATTTGCCGGTTTTAAAAATGCGGTTAAAAAAGCAATCGTTTATTTAGATGAAAAATCAAAAATAATTTTATTTGCTGATGAGGCTAAGGAAGATAAAAAATCAAGTGATCCTAAACCAGATAAAAAAGTTGAAAAAAGCTTATCTGCAGCAGAATTAAAAGCAGCAGAAAAAATTAAGAAAGCTGAATCTTCGAAAAAAATGTCAAAATCAGAAGCTGCAGTAGAAAATGAAGAATCACAATCTAAACCAAAATCTGAAGCAAAAAAAGCTGATAAATAATACATTAAAATGATAACTGCATATTAATATAGTTATCTCATTGCAAAAAAGCAAAATAAGAAAAGTAATTAATTTTGATTGATTATAAAATTAATTTAAATGAAAATTATAGTTCTTAAAAGAAAAAAAATATTTTTAAGAAAGAGAGAAAAATATGGCTATTAAGAAATTTAAAGCTTATACAAATGGACGCCGTAATATGTCTTCTCTTGATTATCAAGCAAATTTAACAGGTCATGCACCAGAAAAATCATTGCTTGTTACTCTTCCATCTCGTTCAGGAAGAAATAATCAAGGAAAAATTACTACTCGTCATCATGGTGGTAGATTAAAAAGATTTTATCGTATCATAGATTTCAAAAGAAATAAAGACGGAATCTTAGGTAAGGTAAAAACTATTGAATATGATCCAAATAGATCAGCAAATATTTCATTAGTTGTTTACGCCGATGGTGAAAAAAGATATATCATAAGCCCTAAAGGAATAAAAGTTGGACAAACCGTTATTTCTGGAGAAGCAGTTGATATCCAAATCGGAAACCACATGGCATTAAAAGATATGCCTGAAGGTACACTAGTTCACAATATTGAATTACAACCAAAACAAGGTGGAATTGTTGCCAGATCAGCTGGAAGTTCAGCTCAAATTCTAGGTAAAGATGAAACTGGTAGATATGTAATTTTAAAATTAAAATCAGGTGAAGTTAGAAAATTCCTAGGAATCTGTCGTGCAACAATTGGTGAAGTTGGAAACGAAGAACATTCACTTGTAAATATAGGTAAAGCAGGAAGAAACAGATTAAGAGGTATTAGACCGACTGTTAGAGGTTCTGCTATGAACCCAAATGATCACCCACATGGTGGTGGTGAAGGACATCAACCTATTGGTAGAAAAAGTCCTATGACACCATGAGGTAAAAAGGCACTTGGAGTTAAAACAAGAGCAACCAAAAAAGCATCAAATCAATTTATTATTAGAAGAAGAAAGGAAAGTAAATAATGGCACGTTCATTAAAAAAAGAACCATTTGTGGATGACCACTTAATGAAAAAAGTTGTTGCTATTTTAGACAATAAGGCACCAAAACGTCCAATTAAAACATGATCAAGACGTTCAACAATCTATCCTGATTTCATTGGATTAACATTCCAAGTTCACAATGGTCATGCTTTCATTGATGTGTTTGTAACAAATGATATGGTAGGACATAAATTAGGTGAATTCGCACCTACAAGAACATTTAATGGCCATGGCGCAGATAAAGGAAAGAAATAATATGAATAATGATATTTTTAATAAAACTGTTCATGCGTCAGTTAAAATGCAAAGAATTAGCCCAAGAAAAGCTAGATTAGTTGCAGATTTAATTCGTTATAAATCAGTTAATAATGCCCTTACTATTCTTAAAAACACAAATAAAAAAGCAACTGAAATTATTATAAAACTTTTAAATTCTGCAATTGCTAACGCAACTAATAATGCAGGGCTTGATGCTACTAAATTGTATGTCTCAAAAATTCTTGTTAATGATGGACCTACATTAAAAAGATTCCAACCTCACTCAAGAGGTAGAGCATACCCTATTTTAAAGAGAACTAGTCATTTTTATATTGAAGTAACTGAATTTTCAAATGAAATGAATGAATTAATGAATAAAGGAGATAAATAATGGGTCAAAAAGTCAATCCAAATGGATTTCGTTACGGAATTACAAAAAATCTTAATTCAACATGATATTCTGATAAAAAAGACTTTGCTACCTTTTTATTAGAAGATCAAAAAATCTATAATTTCTTTGATAAAAAAGTTCGTGAATATTTAATTGGACAAGTTCAAATTAGAAGAGATCAACAAGGTCATACAATCGTTTTGGTTTATACTGCTAAACCAGCCGCTTTTTTAGGAACAAATGGTGAAAATGTTAAAAATTTAACACAACAACTAAAGAAAGTTCTAAAAAACAAAAAAGCTAATATAACAATTAATGTTTTAGAAGTTAAAAATGCTGATTTAAACGCTAGACTTTTAGCAGAAGGTATTGCTATTAAATTAGAAAACCGTGGAAGCTTTAGACTTGCACAAAAATTTGCAATTAGAAGTGCTATGAAAGCTGGAGCAAAAGGTATTAAAACATCTGTTTCTGGTCGTCTAAACGGTGTTGATATGGCAAGAACTGAAGGTTATAGTGAAGGTGAAATGAAATTACATACTTTAAGACAAGATGTACAATATGCTATGACAACAGCTAAAACAACATATGGAATTTTAGGTGTTAAAGTTTGATTATCATTAGGTGAAATTCTTAACAAAGATCATAATGATTTAATGGAACTAGAAGCTCATAAACCACAAAGAAAACAAAGAAAAGGCGGTGACAAACATGCTTCAACCAAAAAGAACTAAACATAGAAAAATGTTTCGTATCCGTCATGATAAAGTAAAAGCACATAGAAATAACACTGTTTCATTTGGTGAATTTGGATTAAAATCAACAAGTTCAGCATGAATAAGCGCAAGACAAATTGAAGCAGCTCGTATCGCTATTACTCGTCGTATGGGCCGTGAAGGAAAAGTTATTATTAAAATTTTTCCAAGCATGTCAAAAACTTCAAAACCAATTGGAGTTCGTATGGGTTCTGGTAAAGGATCACCTGATCAATGATTTGCAGTTGTTAAAGAAGGAACAGTAATGTTTGAGGTTTTAGGTAATACTACTGAAACATTAAAAGATGCTCTAAGACTAGGCGGTCATAAATTACCTGTAACTTGAAAAATCGTATCAAAAGAAATAACCCAAGAACCAAAGGGGGCAATGTAGTATGTCTTACTCAGAATTAAAAGAAAAATCTATAAAAGAACTTGAAGAACTTTTATCTAATTTAAAAGCAGAACTATTCTCTTTGCGTTTTAAAAATTCAACTCGTCAACTAGACCAAGTACACAAAATATCACTTGTAAAAAAAGATATTGCTAGAACATTAACTGCACTAAATGCCAAAAAAATGGAAGGAAACAAATAATGGAATCACAAATGAGAGAAAATCACCGTAAAACTTTAATTGGAACTGTTGTTTCAACCAAAAATAACAAAACAATTACTGTTGTTGTTGAAACTTATGAAAAGCACCCATTATATTTGAAGCGTTTTAAAAAATCTAAAAAGTTTGCTGTTCATGATGAAATGAATGTTGCTAAAATTGGCGATGTTGTAAAAATTCAAGAAACAAGACCACTTTCAAAAACAAAACACTTTAGATTAGTAGAAATTAGATCACATGCTTTAGGAGGAAACGACAATGCTTAGAGAGTTTTCAAGATGTAATGTCGCTGATAATTCAGGGGCAAAAGAAGTTATGATCATTAAAAATTTAGGTGGTTCAATAGTTAAATCAACTAATATTGGTGATGTTGTTGTTGTTACAATTAAAAAAGCAATTCCTAATGGTGTAGTTAAAGAAGGTCAAGTTGTTAAAGCTGTTATTGTTAGAACAAAAAGGGGATTGGCTAGAGATAATGGTTCTCACATCAGATTCGATGATAATGCTGTTGTTTTAATTAAAGAAGATGGTTCTTTAAGAGGAACACGGGTATTTGGACCTGTCGCAAGAGAACTACGTGACAAGGGTTATTTAAAAGTTATTTCATTAGCTCCGGAGGTTTTATAATATGGCTCAAGCTAAAATTAGAAAAAATGATATGGTTTTAATTATTTCAGGTAAAGATAAAGGTAAATTTGCATCTGTTATTGCAACAAATCTTAAAAATCAAACTGTAACATTGAAAAAAATTAATTTAAAAACCAAACACCACAAACCTTCACAAGAAAATACTGAAGGTAAAATTGAAAAGAAAGAATTTCCAATTCATATGTCAAATGTTGCTTATTTAGCCAAAAAAGGTGCTGAAGGACAACATTCGATAGGATCAAAAATTGGATGAAAAGTTGATGCTAAAACCGGTAAAAAACAAAGACTAATGAAGAAAGTTAATAAAACAATATAAAGGAGATAAGCATGGCAAAACAAGAAAAATTATTATTAGAAAATAAATATATCGAGTCAGTTCGTAGTGAACTTGTAAAAGAATTTGGCTATACAAGCGTTATGCAAGCTCCCAAATTAAAAAAGATTGTTATTAACATGACTGCCGGTAATGAAGTATCAAATTCAAAAGCTATAGAAGAAGTTATGGTGGAACTAGCACAAATTACTGGTCAAAAACCATTTCAAACAAAAGCTAAAAAATCTTTAGCATCATGAAAATTACGTGAAGGTATGCCAATGGGCGGAAAAGTAACTTTAAGACGTGAAAAAATGTGAGCATTTTTAACAAAATTAATTAATGTTGCTTTACCTCGTGTTCGTGATTTTAATGGAACATCACTAAAAAGTTTCGATGGTCGTGGAAGTTATGCCATCGGTATAAAAGAAGAAATTATTTTCCCAGAAATTTCGTATGATAAAATTCGTAAATTAAAAGGAATGGATGTCATCATTGTAACCTCTGCTAAGTCAAATGAAGAAACTTATGCATTATTGAAACATTTAGGAATGCCTTTCGCAAAAGGCAATTTATAAGGAGTAATATATGGCTAGAAAATCATTAATGGTTAAAGCAGAACGTGAACCAAAATTTGCTGTAAGAAAATACACACGTTGCCAACTATGCGGAAGAGTTCATGCAGTGTTGCGTAAATATAAAATTTGTAGAATTTGTTTTAGAAAATTAGCACATGAAGGAAAAATTCCTGGTGTAAAGAAAGCGAGCTGATAATTATGGCAATTATTATTGACCCAATAGCGGATATGTTTGTTAGAATGAAAAATGCTATTTCACGTAAATATACAGAAGTACTTTTACCTCATTCAATGAAAAAAGAAAAAATCCTAGAAATAATTAAAAGAGAAGGATACATTACCAATTTCGAAGTTATCGTAAATGAAAAAACATCATTTAAAGAAATTAAAATTACTTTGAAATACAAAGGAATGAATCAAAATCAATCAGCTATTTCAGGATTAAAAAAGGTATCAAAACCTGGTTTAAAAGTATATTCACCAAGTGAAAAATTACCTCGTGTACTAAGTGGTTATGGTACAGCAATAATTTCAACATCAAAAGGTTTATTAACAGATAAGGAAGCAAGAAAAGCCAATTTAGGTGGCGAAGTGATTGCTTTTGTGTGATAGGAAAAATATGTCAAGAATTGGTAAAAGAATTTTAGAAATTCCTAAAAATGTTGAAGTTAAATTAGAAAATAATCATATTAGTATCAAAGGTAATTTAGGTGAATTAGAATATACATTTTCACCATTAATACAAGTATCTATTGAAAATAATCAAATCAAAACTCTAAGAACAAATGAAGACAAAACTACAAAACAATTACATGGAACAACAAACGCAGTTATTAGCAATATGTTAGTAGGTGTTTCAGAAGGTTACAAAAAAGAAATCGAAATTAAAGGGGTTGGTTATAAAGCAACTCTTAAGGGAAATGAAATTGAAGTTATTGCTGGTTATTCGCACCCTGTAGTGCTTTCAGTTCCTTCAAATTTAAAAATTGAAGTTGTTAAGCCCACAAATATTGTTATTTCTGGAATTGATAAACAAGCAGTTGGTGAATTTGCTGCTAATATTAGAGATATTAGAAGACCAAGTCCATATTCTGGAAAAGGAATTATGTACAAAGGTGAAGTTATTAGAAGAAAAGAAGGGAAAACTGCTGCTAAATAGTAGTTATAGGAAATTATTATGTTATCAAGAAATTTAAAGCGTAAAGCAAAACATTTAAAAATAACTAACAAGTTAGCAAAGGGTACAGAAACAAGACCACGTGTAGTAGTTTTTAAATCATTACACCATTTTTATGCCCAAGCAGTTAACGACTTATCTCACACAACATTAGCTTCATCATCAACTAGAGAATTAACAAATAAAGGAAATAATATTGAAACTGTTAAACTTGTTGCTAAACAATTTGCTGCCAAATTAAAAGCGGTAAATATAGAAACAATAGTTTTTGACCGTTCTGGTTATATTTACCACGGTAAATTAGCTGCTTTTTGTGATATATTAAGAGAAGAAGGGATTAAATTCTAATGACAGAAGAAACAAAAAAAACAGTAGAACAAGGCGCAACAACAACCAAAGTTATAGCTCCTGCTAATAAAGGAACAAAATCACCTTTATCATCAGAAAAGCGTGTAAATCGTGGTGAAAGAAAACCAAAACAATTTTCTGAACGTAAAGCTCAAATTCAACAACCAAAATTATATGAAGAAAAAGTTATTGATATTGCTAGAGTAACAACAGTAGTTAAGGGTGGACGTAGATTTTCATTCTCAGCTTATGTAGTAGTTGGTGATAAAAAAGGTAAAGTTGGATTTGGACACGGAAAAGCAAATGAAGTTCAAGATGCGATTAAAAAAGCTGTTAAAGATGCACAAAAACACATTTTTGTTGTTCCAATTGTAGAAGGAACTATTCCACATGAAATTTCAGAAAAATTCTTAGCTTCAAAAATTCAATTACGTCCTGCTCCTAAAGGTGCTGGAATTATTGCATCAAACACTGTACGTGCAGTAGTTGAATTAGCTGGTTATACCGATATTTCAACAAAAACTTATGGTTCAAGAACCAAACAAAACATTGTTCAAGCTGCTATTAAAGCCCTTAAAAAAGTTAGAACAGTTGAAGATATTGCAAAATTACGTGATATCGATGTTAAATATTTACTATCTAAATAAATTTAAGGAGAAATTATGCAATTAAATAATTTGAAACCTACTCCAGGATCACGTCCTAAAAAACATCGTGTTGGTCGTGGGCATGCAGCTGGAAAAGGTAAACAAGCTGGACGTGGCCAAAGTGGTCAAACCAAAAGAAGTACAGTAAGAATGGGATTTGAAGGTGGACAATTACCACTATTTAGAAGAATTCCAAAACGTGGTTTTAATAATGTAAATCATGTTGAATATCAAATTGTAAACTTAAGAGATCTTGAAAGAGTTTACAATGACAATGAAATTGTTTCATATGAAACCTTATTTGAGAAAAAATTAATAAAAGGTTCATTACCAGTTAAAATATTAGGTAATGGAAAATTAACTAAAAAGTTAGTTGTTCAAATATTTTCTCTTTCAAAATCTGCTCGTGAAGCAGTAGAAAATGCTGGGGGCAAAATCGAGGTTAAATAATGGCAAGAAAAAAACAGTTAGAAAAGCTAGTTGATGATGAAAAAATCGAACGTAAATTAGCGATCGATAAATTTTTCACCGAAAAAAAGAACACGTGATCAGAATGATGAAAAAATCATGATTTATTCAAAAAAATTCTATTCACTTTATCTATAATTACGCTTTTTCTAGCAATAGGAACCATTACGATTCCCGGTGTAAATATTTCCAATGCAGATCGTCTTAACCAAGGCGATTTCTTCGGAATTTTAAATCTTGTAGGTGGCGGTGGATTAAGAAGATTTTCAATCGTCGCATTAGGAATAGGACCATTTATTTCATCAAGTTTAGTCTTAATGATATTACAAACAAAGGCCTTTCCTGCGATTCATCGGTTAAGCCAATCAGGACCACAAGGGCGAATTAAAATTAATTTTATTACTTATGGAATAACATTTGTGTTTGCTATTTTCCAAGCGATTTTTATTACAAGAGCGCTTAATAATACACAAGGACAGGGGTTCGGAATTACTTTTGAGCCTAGACTAGTAGCTCTTTTAGGGCCGAATGGAATGATTGCTTATCAATATTTCATTCTACCAATGATATTAGTGGCTGGAGCTTTCTTTTCACTATTTCTAAGTGAACAAATTACTAATAAAGGAGTAGGAAACGGAACAAGTATCATGATTTTTATTGGAATTGCCAATAATTTAATTCCGACATTTAGACATGCTTTTGAATTTTATGTTCCTTCAACTAAACAAAATAATTTAGTCTTAAAAGAAATAATAAATTATTGTGTTTACTTACTTTCATATTTATTAATAATATTTATTATTGTTATATTTACAATAGCCGAAAGAAGAATTCCAATTCAACAAGTTGGAGCTGGACTTTCTAAAAACGAAAAAGAATTAAGTTTCTTACCAATTAAATCAAATCCGGCGGGAATAATGAGTGTTATTTTCTCTATGATGATTCTTAGTGTTCCGATGTTGATAGCCAACTTATTTAATCCAAACACAAGTCGTTACTACCAATGAGTAAATAACAATTTACAATTGACACAACCTTTAGGATTTTTCTTGTTTGTTTTACTAACATTTGGATTAACTATTTTAATGGGAATTCAACAATCAAGAATTGATAAAATTAGTGAAGATTTTGCTAAAAGTAGTTCATTTATTCCTGGAGTTAGACCAGGTGAACAAACCGAAACATATTTATTGAATATTGTTCTAAGATTATCATTTTTCTCAACAGGATATTTGATTGTTTTAGGAGCTCTACAATTTATTCAACAAATGTTTGGAATGCCAGCGGCAATTGCGTTTGGTGGGACAAGCATAATGATTTTGGTTTCAACAGCTTATGAAACTGTTCAACAAATAAAAGCAAGATACAAGTCACAAGAATTAGCAAGAAAAAGACGTCAAATTAGAGAACTAAAAGAAGTTTATGGCGAAGAAGAGGAAGACTTGATATGATAAATAATAAACCAAATTTAATTTTCTTAGGCGCTCCCGGTGCGGGAAAAGGTTCAATTGCTAATTTACTTGTTAAAAAACTCCAATATTTTCAACTTTCAACTGGTGATATGTTTCGCCAAGAAATAAAAAATAATACACCATTAGGTAATAAAGTAAAAGAAATTTTGGACTCTGGTAAATATGTTGATGACAGCATTACTAATGAAATTGTTAAATCAAGACTTATTGATTTAGCTAAAAATAAAGTCCCATTTATTCTTGATGGTTATCCTCGAACATTTGATCAAGCTGCTTTTCTTGATTCTTTAGAGAAAGAAAATGTTAAAATAGATAAAGTTATTTTGCTTAAAATAACCAAAGATCAAATTATTGAGCGATTATCTAAACGAAGAATATGTCCAAATTGCAAAACAATTTATCATATGGATTTATTCGCACCTTTAGAAAATGACCTTTGCGTTAAATGTCACACAAAAGTTATAAAACGCCCTGATGATGAACCAGAAGTAATTGAAAAACGTTTGATGATTTATGAAAGTCAAACCGAATGTTTAATTCAATACTACAAAGAAAAAAACATGCTAATTGAAATTGATAGTTATCAAGAAATTGAAAAAGTATATTCAGATGTTGAGAAAGCTTTAAAATGATAATAATTAAAAATCAATTTGAAATTGAAAAAATCAAAAAAGCATGTTCAATCTTGGCAGAAGTCAAACAAATTTTATTTGACTTTATAAGTCCAGGCGTTTCTTTAAAAGAAATTGATAGCGTCGCTTTTAAAGAAATAAGAAAAAGAGGAGGAAAACCAGCGTTTTTAGGACAATATGGTTTTCCTGGAACTTGTTGCATATCAGTTAATGAAGAATTAATTCATGGTATCCCTAGTAACTATATTGTTAAAGATGGTGATATTATAAAAATTGATACTGGTGTTATTTGAGAAGGATATTATTCTGATTCAGCCTTTACAAAAGGCGTGGGTCATGTTAGTGAAGAGGATAAAAAACTAATTCAAGTAGCAAAAGACGCTTTCTATGCAGGTTTTAATGCCATCAAAGTTGGTGGAAGAATTGGTGATATTTCTAATGCAATTGGAAACACTATTCGAAAAAATGGATATTTTACCCCTGAAGAATATACAGGACACGGTATTGGTCGTCATTTACACGAAGATCCATTTATATATAATGATGGAATAGCAAATACCGGTGAAATTATTCGCAATGGTATGGTTATATGCATTGAACCTATGATATTACAGAAATCAAAGAATGTATTAGTTAAAAAAGATGGGTGAACTGTTTATGATCCGCTAGGATTTAATACAGCTCATTATGAACAAACTATTTTAATAGATAACAACCAAGCATACATTCTATCGGGAGAAAATACTTAATGGCAAAAGATGCACTAAAAATGTCGGGCAAAATTATCAAAATGCATTCAACTCAAAATTACGATGTTTTATTAGAAAATGGCATAACAATAAAGGCAACTATTTCCGGAAAAATGTCATTCCATAATATTCGCATGATTCCTGGGGATCATGTTGATGTTGAGTTAAGTCCATATGAAATGACAAAAGGAAGAATTGTCTTTAGACATAAATAAGGAGAAATTATGAAAGTTAGAGCTTCAATCAAGCGCATTTGTAAAGATTGCAAAATAATTAAAAGACACGGAGTTAATAGAGTTATTTGTATTAACCCAAAACATAAACAAAGACAAGGATAATAAAAATGGCTAGAGTTTTAAATATAGAAATTCCAAACAATAAAAAGGCTCGTATTTCATTAACATATATTTTTGGAATCGGTCGTCCATTGGCAGCAAAAATTTTACTTGATGCAAATGTTGATGGAGAAAAAAGAGTTAAAGAATTAACAGAAGAAGAATTAACTCGTATTCGTGATGAAGCGAAAAAATATGCTACTGAAGGTGATTTAAGACGTGAAATCAACCTAAATATCAAAAGATTAATGGAAATTAAATCATACCGTGGTTTAAGACATAGAAAAGGACTTCCAGTTAGAGGTCAATCTACTAAGAAAAATGCTAGAACTAGAAAAGGTCCAAGAAAAACAATAGCAGGAAAGAAAGGTAAATAACAATGGCTAAAAAGAATAAAAAAGTTATCACACAAGGTATCGCCCATATTCACTCAACTTACCAAAATACTATTGTTTCATTCTCAGATTTAAAAGGTAATGTTTTTGCATGATCTTCATCAGGAGCAATTGGTTATAAAGGAACTAAGAAAAAAACCCCATATGCTGCCGGCCTAGCCGCAGCGGCAGCCTTAGAAAAGGCTAAGGACTTTGGATTAAAAGAAGTTTCTATTTTAGTTAAAGGAATCGGTCCAGGAAAAAGTACCGCAAGAAAACAAATAGAAACAAGTGGACTTACAATTAAAGATGTTAAAGATGTAACTCCAACTCCACACAACGGAACTCGTCCTCCTAAAAAAATTCTTAAAAGAGCATAAGAATACTTAAGATTAAGAAGAATAGGAGAAAAAATGGAAAAGATCCAAAAAATAACATATAAAGAATTAATGGCTGAAAGAACTAATGATTTTAATACAACATATGTAATTGAACCATTAATGAGAGGTTACGGAAGTACAATCGGGACAGTAATAAGAAGAACATTATTATCTTCAATTACTTCTGTGGCTCCATTTGCGATAAAAATTAAAAATGTTGAACACGAATTTCAAACTATCCCAGGAATTAAAGAGGACGCAATTACTTTAGTTTCTAATATTAGAAAAATTCGTTTTGCTTATAATCCGGAAGTTTTTGATAAAGAAAATTTAGTGAAAATTTCTTTCAAATCAAAAAAAGATGGTGAAGTTAATGCATCAGATATTGAAGATGTAGTTCCAGGTCTAGAAATTGTTAATAGAGACCAACATATTGCAACTTTATCAGATGATAGTTCATTGGAATTTGATTTATTTCTAAGAACTGGCCGTGGATTTATTGATTTTGAAGAAAATAAATCTATAATCATGGAATATGGCCCAAAATTAGTAAGTAAAATTTCTCGTGGACAAATTTTAGCAATGGATAGTGATTTTAGTCCAGTTAAAAAATGTGGAATTTCATTTGAAGATCTTAATAGTTCATCAAAAACAATTGAAGAAAGACTAAAAATTCACATTGAAACTGATGGTACAATTTTAGCAAAAGATGCTATGGAACAAGCAGCAAAAATTATTGTTGCACATTTCCAAATTATCGGTAATGTTGATACGTTAGAAACTATTAATTTATTTGATGATAACAAAGAGAAAAAAGAAAAAGCTCCAAAGGCTCAAATTTCAATTGAAAAATTAAATTTAACTATTAGATCACTTAACGCATTAAGAAGAGCAGGTTATCAAACAATTGATGAATTGGATAAACTTAGTGACGAAGAACTTTCAAACATTAAAAATTTAGGTAAAAAATCTGTTCAAGATATAACTAATAAAAGAAAAGAATGAAGAGAGAAAAAAATAATCATAGAATTAGAAGATGTTTCGGAAGATTCAATTGATGAAGAAGCCCAATCATTAGACCTTAATGAAGACTCAAAAGATATGGAAGGAGAGGAATAATGGCAAATCCAAAACAATTATTCCGTAGAAATACCGAATGATGAAACCATGTTGAAAGAACCTTGGTTACTGATTTATTAATCCACGGAAAACTTAAAACTACTTTAGAACGAGCAAAAAGAATTAGATCAAATGCAGAAAAAATGATTACATTAGCTAAGAAAAATACTTTAGCAACTAGAAGACAAGCAGCAAGTTTCTTAAGAATTATCTCATCAGATGTTAAAAACAAAGATTCATTACAATATTTATTTGATGTTCTAGGTCCAAAATATCAAACAAGAAATGGTGGATATACAAGAATAATAAAAGTTGCTAATCGTCAAGGCGATAATGCTAAAATGGCTATTATTCAGTTAGTATAATAAAAGGAGAATAAAATGGCAATAGTACCAAAACGTAAAACTTCGAAACAAAGAAAACATCTAAGAAGAAGTCATCACGCGCTAAATGTAGTAACTCTTACTGAATGTAATAATTGCAAGCAACAAATTATCCCTCATCAAGCTTGTAAATATTGTGGTTTTTATAAAGGAACCAAATTTATAAAAGTAGCTTTAAATGATAAAATCAAATAATTATATTTATATTATAATTTTATTAAAACACGGTCAAAAGCCGTATTTTTTATTTTTTTAATAATTTAATAAAATATTTTTTTAAAGTATGTATAATTAAAGAGCACTTTAGTTGAGTGTGACAAAAAGATAGTTCTTTGAAAACTGAATACGAATACCATAACGTCAATTTAAAAAATAATTTAAATAACAAAAAAACAAAAATAACAACCAAAATCAAATATTAAGAGTTTGATCCTGGCTCAGGATGAACGCTGGCTGTGTGCCTAATACATGCATGTCGAGCGAGGTTCTTATTAGAATCTAGCGGCGAATGGGTGAGTAACACGTACTTAATCTGCCCTTTAGATTGGAATACCCAATGGAAACATTGGCTAATGCCGGATACGCATAGAATCGCATGATTCTGTTGTGAAAGGAGCTCCAAAGCTCCACTAAAGGATGAGGGTGCGGAACATTAGTTAGTTGGTGAGGTAATGGCCCACCAAGACTATGATGTTTAGCCGGGTCGAGAGACTGAACGGCCACATTGGGACTGAGATACGGCCCAAACTCCTACGGGAGGCAGCAGTAGGGAATATTCCACAATGAGCGAAAGCTTGATGGAGCGACACAGCGTGCACGATGAAGGTCTTCGGATTGTAAAGTGCTGTTATAAGGGAAGAACACTCAGTAGAGGAAATGCTATTGAGCTGACGGTACCTTGTCAGAAAGCGATGGCTAACTATGTGCCAGCAGCCGCGGTAATACATAGGTCGCAAGCGTTATCCGGAATTATTGGGCGTAAAGCGTTCGTAGGCTGTTTGTTAAGTCTAGAGTCAAATTCCAGGGCTCAACCCTGGCTCGCTTTGGATACTGGCAAACTAGAGTTAGATAGAGGTAAGCGGAATTCCATGTGAAGCGGTGAAATGCGTAGATATATGGAAGAACACCAAAGGCGAAGGCAGCTTACTGGGTCTATACTGACGCTGAGGGACGAAAGCGTGGGGAGCAAACAGGATTAGATACCCTGGTAGTCCACGCTGTAAACGATGATCATTAGTCGGTGGAGGAATCACTGACGCAGCTAACGCATTAAATGATCCGCCTGAGTAGTATGCTCGCAAGAGTGAAACTTAAAGGAATTGACGGGGACCCGCACAAGCGGTGGAGCATGTGGTTTAATTTGAAGATACACGGAAAACCTTACCCACTTTTGACATCCTTCGCGAAGCTATAGAGATATAGTGGAGGCTAACGGAGTGACAGATGGTGCATGGTTGTCGTCAGCTCGTGTCGTGAGATGTTTGGTCAAGTCCTGCAACGAGCGCAACCCCTATCTTTAGTTACTAACAAGTAATGTTGAGGACTCTAGAGATACTGCCTGGGTAACTGGGAGGAAGGTGGGGATGACGTCAAATCATCATGCCTCTTACAAGTGGGGCCACACACGTGCTACAATGGTCGGTACAAAGAGAAGCAATATGGCGACATGGAGCAAATCTCAAAAAGCCGATCTCAGTTCGGATTGGAGTCTGCAATTCGACTCCATGAAGTCGGAATCGCTAGTAATCGCAGATCAGCTATGCTGCGGTGAATACGTTCTCGGGTCTTGTACACACCGCCCGTCACACCATGGGAGCTGGTAATACCCAAAGTCGGTTTGCTAACCTCGGAGGCAACTGCCTAAGGTAGGACTGGTGACTGGGGTGAAGTCGTAACAAGGTATCCCTACGAGAACGTGGGGATGGATCACCTCCTTTCTACGGAGTACACCTAGTTATGGAAAAAATATTCGTATTCAGTTTTGAGAGATCTATCTCTCTATATTTGTTCTTTGAAAACTGAATATCGACATTGAAAAATTATATTAATTAATATTTCAAAGTTTAGATCAACCTATAGAATATATATATCAAAATTAAAGACAACAATAGGTCATACAACAAACAATAACAAAACAACTATTAAACAAGATAAGAGTTTTTGGTGGATGCCTTGGGTCTGGAAGTCTAAGAAGGACGTGATTACCTGCGATAAGCCTCGGTTAGCTGGAAATAAGCTGTTATCCGGGGATTTCCGAATGGGGAAACCCAATTGAGCTAATCCTCAATTATCATTTCGATGAATTCATAGTCGAATGAAGAGACACGCTGTGAATTGAAACATCTCAGTAGCAGCAGGAAAAGAAAATAAAGAATGATTCCCTCAGTAGTGGCGAGCGAACGGGGAAGAGCCCAAACCAACATTTGATGTTGGGGTTGTAGGACTACTTATACGAAGTTAGACAAAACTTAAACATAGCAGAATAAGCTGGAATGCTTAAACATAGAGGGTGAAATTCCCGTAAGCGAAATGAATAAGTCTTCAAGTAGTATCCTGAGTAGGGCGGGGCACGTGAAACCCTGTCTGAACCCGCCGGGACCACCCGGTAAGGCTAAATACTAACCAGACACCGATAGCGAACTAGTACCGTGAGGGAAAGGTGAAAAGAACCCCGGGAGGGGAGTGAAATAGATCCTGAAACCAATTACTTACAGTTAGTCAGAGCCCGTTAATGGGTGATGGCGTACATCTTGCAGAATGGACCGGCGAGTTATGTCAACATGCAAGGTTAAGTGGAATAAAGCGAAGCCGTAGAGAAATCGAGTCTTAACAGGGCGCTTTAGTATGTTGATATAGACCCGAAACCAGGTGATCTACCCATGAGCAGGTTGAAACTTAGGTAACACTAAGTGGAGGACCGAACCGTAGTACGCTAAAAAGTGCCCGGATGACTTGTGGGTAGGGGTGAAATTCCAATCGAACCTGGAGATAGCTGGTTCTCTCCGAAATAGCTTTAGGGCTAGCGTGTAGTGTTAAGTGGTGGGGGTAGAGCACTGAATATGGAATGGCGGCGCCTAGCCGTACTGACTATAATCAAACTCCGAATACTATCATGAACTACTATGCAGTCGGTACATCGGTGATAACGTCGATGCACGCGAGGGGAACAACCCAGATCGTCAGCTAAGGTCCCAAAATTGTGTTAAGTGAGAAAGGTTGTGGAGTTTCTTAAACAGCTAGGATGTTGGCTCAGAAGCAGCCATCGTTTAAAGAGTGCGTAATAGCTCACTAGTCGAGAGACTCTGTGCCGATAATTTAACGGGACTAAAACACAATACCGAAGCTACGGGCAGAAATGCGTTAGGAGAGCGTTGTAAGGGCATTGAAGCCAGACTGTGAAGACTGGTGGAGCGCTTACAAGTGAGAATGCCGGTATGAGTAACGATTCAGAGTGAGAATCTCTGACGCCTATTGGGGAAGGTTTCCTGGGCAAGGTTCGTCCACCCAGGGTTAGTCGGGTCCTAAGACGAGGCCGAAAGGCGTAGCCGATGGACAACAGGTTAATATTCCTGTACTTTCTAGAATGTGATGTAGTGACGGGGGAGGATAGTATTACCACTTATTGGATTGTGGGGTAAATAATAACTGGGTCGTGTAGGCAAATCCGCACGGCATAACCGGGAGTTATGATGCATAGTGAAATGGCAACAAAGTAGCGAATTATACGATTTCATACCTCTTAAAAAAGCTGCTAACTTAAATTCTGTGAAACCCGTACCGAGAACGGACACACGTCCCCAAGATGAGTATTCTAAGGCGAGCGAGAAAACTAATGTCAAGGAACTCTGCAAAATCATCCCGTAAGTTCGCAAGAAGGGATGCCCACCTTAAAAAGTGGGCCGCAGTGAATAGTAAGGGGGAACTGTTTATCAAAAACACAGCTCTATGCTAAGTCGTAAGACGATGTATATGGGGTGACTCCTGCCCAGTGCCCGAAGGTTAAGCAAAGGTGTTAGCATCTGCGAAGCATTGATGTGAAGCCCGGGTGAACGGCGGCCGTAACTATAACGGTCCTAAGGTAGCGAAATTCCTTGTCGGCTAAATACTGACCTGCACGAAAGGAGTAATTATCTCTTAACTGTCTCGACATTAGACTCGGTGAAATTATGGTTCCGGCGAAGACGCCGGAGACCCGCATCTAGACGAAAAGACCCCGTGGAGCTTTACTATAACTTCATATTGGAGTTTGATTTAACATGTGTAGGATAGGTGGGAGACTATGATGCTTAGACGCTAGTCTGAGTGGAGTCACCGTTGAAATACCACCCTTGTTACGTTGAACTTCTAACTTGTTACCATGATCTGGTAAGAGGACAGTGTGTGGTGGGTAGTTTGACTGGGGCGGTCGCCTCCTAAAGGGTAACGGAGGCGTTCAAAGTTACACTCAATACGGTCAGAAACCGTATCTTAGAGCATAAAGGTAGAAGTGTGATTGACTGTGAGACCTACAAGTCGAGCAGGTGCGAAAGCAGGACTTAGTGATCCGGCGGTTCTTTGTGGAAAGGCCGTCGCTCAACGGATAAAAGCTACCCCGGGGATAACAGGCTTATCTTTCCCAAGAGATCACATCGACGGGAAGGTTTGGCACCTCGATGTCGGCTCATCGCATCCTGGAGCTGGAGTCGGTTCCAAGGGTTGGGCTGTTCGCCCATTAAAGCGGTACGCGAGCTGGGTTCAAAACGTCGTGAGACAGTTTGGTTCCTATCTGATGTGGGCGTTGGAATATTGATGAGAGCTACTCTTAGTACGAGAGGACCGGAGTGGACGCACCGATGGTGTGCCAGTTGTTTTGCCAAAAGCATAGCTGGGTAGCCAAGTGCGGCAGGGATAACCGCTGAAAGCATCTAAGCGGGAAGCCCCCTCAAAGATGAGTATTCCCTTTTAAATTCCTTATAGACTATGAGGTTGATAGGCTGGAGGTGTAAGTGCAGCAATGCATTCAGCTGACCAGTACTAATAAATTGAACGGTTTAATAGTGAATTCTATAGCAGATTAATCTAAATTACAACGATATTCAGTTTTCAGAGAACAAAAATGCGATGAGCCGCAAACAAAACCCGTCAGGGTTTTTTTATTTGCACAAGAAACAGGGGTTGCTCATTTGGTTTTATGAGTGTTGGAAATTATTTTATTGAAAAGTGAAAATATTATTGGTGGTAAAGCGATGATAATTGTGCTGCTGTAATTGTATTAGAATATATTGTCAAGATCGGTAAAATTTAGATTAGATATTAATTTATATTTAGTTATATTAACTCAAGAAAAATTAAAATATTGATAAGAGCTACTATTAATAGGAGAGAATTGGAGTGGATGCGCCGATGGTGTGAGAATTGTTATGTCAAAAGCATAACTAAATATCTAAGTGCAACAGAGATAATTGTTGAGCTTCTAAGTAAAAAATTCTTTCAAAGATAAGTATTCCTTTTAAATTCCTTATAGATCATGAGGTTAATAGGTTGGAGATGTAAGTGCAGCAATGCATTCAATTGACAAATCTACCAAATTAAACAGTTTAATAGTGAATTCTATAGCAGATTAATATAAATTGCAACGATATTCAGTCTTCAGAGAATATATTTTTTTATAACATATTTAAATTTTTTTTAAAAAAAAATTACTTATACAAACCGATATAAGTAATTAATTGCTACTATTTAAAATGTTCTAGAATTTCATCATAATTTGGTTCATTTGAAATTTCCTTAACATAGTCAACATATTCAATTTTGTCATTTTCATCAACCACAAAAACTGCTCTAGTTAATAAACCTAATTCATCAATTTTTGTACCAGTTTTGCTTGAAAAATCATTATAGCGAAATTCGCTAAGAGTAATAACCCTGTTATTATTTCTAATTGAACATCAACGTTTGTATGCGAATGGCAAATCATAACTGATTGCTACTACTGGATATGGTTTTTTCATAAACTTATTCATGAATTTTGTCGTTTCTATTTCGCAAACACTGCTATCAATAGTAGGTATTGAAAAAATTAATCTTCTTTGGCCGCTTAATTGCTTTGAATCAAATTCAGACATATCTAAATTGACTGCTTTAAAATTGGGAAAAGTATCTCCTTTTTTTAATTGATTTCCAATTAGATCTAATTCTTTTCCTTTAAATAAAACCTTCATTTTTTCTCCTTATATTAATTAATAATGTATAAAAATTATAGTAAAAAATCCTAAAACAAACTCATATAAAAGTATAAAACCTATTACGAATGTTGCATTTGAACACAAACAAAAGGTTTTGAATTATAACTGAATTTTAAAAAGCTTACAAAAAATAGATTATAAAACCCCACACATTGTAGGGTGGGTGTTTAAATTATTTCATCTATGTTAATTAACTTCTAATTGTTCCATATTATTTATGATTTTTTTATTCTAAAATTTAAATCAAAATCATCCTTGATCTTAATACATTCTATTCCAAAGGCTTGAAAAATTTTTTCTGATGCTTTAAAATCGTCAGATTCTTCTTTGTAAGCGATTGCATAATAAACTTTAGATATTTTTGATTGAACTATTAGTTTAGCACAATGATAACAAGGCGAATGGGTGACGAAAATTGAGGAATTAGATTCAATTTTGGAATTGGTTAAATTAGCATTTATGATAGCATTGGCTTCGGCATGAACAACATAAGTATATTTTGAATTTAGTACATCTTGTGATTTTTCAGGTCTATTTCACGGAAATATATCATCATTATTTAATGTTTTATTGTTAAAACTTGTCGGCATTCCATTATATCCCAATGAAACTACATAATTATTCGGACTTACAATACAAGCTCCAACTTTTGTTGTTGGATCTTTAGATCGCATCGCACTTAATTTTGCTAATGCCATAAAATAAATTTCTCATTTAATATTATCTTTATTGGCATTTAAAATGATATTTTTTGTCTCTTTATTCATGATTATTATTTTACCATAAAAAAAGACAAAAATGGGCTCCGCAGATCCCATTTTCAATTATTCAGTGAAGTAAGCATATTAAGCTCGTATAAGACATTAACTATGTTAATCCACCTAAACGTGTAAGTGAATTAGTAATAGTATATCATATAAGAATATAAATGATTAAAAAAAGTTAATTTTTTGAAAAAGTTATTTTTTTTATCTCAAATAATAAAATTTGTGTAAAATATTTAGCATAAGGAAAAAAAGCATGAACCAATTATTAAATGTTACACAAAAACTAAATAAGATGTTCTTCTCAGCAATTGCTGACCTTTTTGCTATCGAAATTATTAACTTCAATGACAAGGATATTATGGCAATTAACAAATTCTGCAACAATAATATCTTTAAAGGAGTTAATAATGTAAATATTTCACACATATAATACATTAAACATATAATATAAATATATATAAAGATATTATGATTATTATGATAAAAACTTGAAAAATGTTTAAGTTCTTATATTAATATATTAATAACCTAACTCATTGAAGAAAATAACATAGATAAAAAAGAATAAAATTACAAATAAAATTGCAAATTATTATATTTTGTAGCTAGATAAATAGCATTATCAAATTAACAAATAAGGAAATTAAATTATAATTATTTTGTATATTTTAGCAAATTTAGAAATTACCATAAGGAGCAAATAAAATGAAAAAAAATTTAAAAGCATGAATATTTGGAATATCCACACTCGCAGCAACGGCAATCCCGTTGATATCGGCGTCATGTGTTAAACCAGTATCTTTAAATAAAAAATATGTGTTTGAATATAACACACCACTAATTAATCAAGCCTACGCATTTGATGCATCGAGATCATTCGGTTCATATTCTAGTGGTCAGACATGACAGTATACAGGGGGAGAATTAATTAGAGTTCAACCACTAAATGAAATAGAAATATTTAATGAAATAGTAGGCAATGAACCTAAAATTTTCGTCCAAAAACCTACTTTTTCAAGATATCGTCTTGAATTAGCTAAGGCATTAGTTTTAACTGATAAAAATGGAGAAGTTAATGTTTTTGATAGTGACGATGTTGGTCCTGAACCAGCACCAGATTCAACATCACCTGAGGGTAGAAAATACTACCGTGATGCAACAGTTCAATTAACATCAACTAACGAACGATCAGTTAACAGTCTTAAATTTACTGAAAAACTAAAAACCGCAAAGAAGTTTCAAATTGTGCTAAAAGATGATTTAAATTGAGTAAATAGTAAAGGTGAAAAAACAAAATATCAAATAGTTGCAAAAGACTTCTGATACTCATGACTTAGAACATATTCATTAAATGATGAATTTAGAAACAATCCAGGAAAAGGTGGAGGTTCAAAAGAACTTGATGATTTAGTTCGTGGAAAATTATTTGAACCAAATAGTAGAATATATTCATCAGATGAATCATTTAGTAATGATTATCTATATACCTTGTTTGGTATTAAAGTTGATAGCTTTTTTGAAAAAGAAAAGTTTATTCAAAAGATTGCTGATCAAGCAGATACATATAAAGGTAAAGAATCAATTACTTTTGAAGGAATGGAAGATAAAGAAACACAATTCTCAAGTTTCTTTGACAAATTAATTATTGATGGAGACTATACCTTTATGCCAGCTCCTTCACAATATATTGATGATCTTAACAACACAAAGTCACAATTTATAACTAACTTTACTGGTGTTAAAGTTTCACCTGCTGATGAAGTCAAAATTAGAGAAGAGATCGAAAAATTAGACCATAGTAAACTTGCTTATTTTGCTGGAATTTACTGATATGGAATCTCACAAGAATCAACATTGTATGCTGGACCATATTATTTAAGTGAAGCTCAAAATTCACGTCAAATAATGAAAAAAAATACTCACTATTGAGAAAAATCATGAGTAGAGGCTGATGATACAATTGAAGAGATTGTTTATCTATACCAATCATCACCAATTGAACCAAAATTATTCTCAGATACATCATATCACAAATATATTCAAGGAACAGTATCTGATATTGCTTATTCAACATTATCAACTAGTCAAAAGGGTGAAATTGCTAGAAATCCTAAGAAATTTGGGTTAAGACAAATCAGAAGAAAAAATGATAAAGCTCCATATTATAGAATGGTTGCAACTCCTTTTGTTAACTCGGGATTAACCACTTATGGATTTAATGACGCATATGCTAAAATGATGTGAGGAAAAACTGTTCAACAAATTAGAGAAGGCGAAACCGATGCTAAAACATTTATTTCCGGAACAGGATTGAGCTTTAGAACAATTTTAAATGCAGCAATTAACTGAGATACCTATGCTTCAAATACAAGTTCAGGTCAAGCACAATCATGAGTTGCTAAAGTGCCTGATGGTGCAAACATTAATGGTAGCGACCAAAGCACGGCCAAAAATAAAACTGCTGAGGATGTTGCGGATATAATTAATGGTTTATCAGCAATTGATGCTGACGGTAAATTAATTGATTTTGGTTCTGATTTAGGAAAATCATTAAGACCTTCAAAAAATGAGGAAGCCGTTAAAGATAAATCGAACACTAGTGATAAACTAAAATCGGCCGGTTTTGAAAAATTAAAAGCCGAAATGAAAAGATTAATTGAAAAATTTGATAAAGATAATCCAACTTTAGCAAACCAAAAATTTCAAATATCATATTTATTTCCATTTGTTGCAGCTCCAGATAACTTGCAAAAAGGTTGAAAAGATGTTATAGATGTTATTAAAGAATTGAACCCAAGAATTGATTTAGAAGTTAAATACTTTAGTGATGCTACAAATCCACAATTTCAAACCTGAAGATTTGATGGTGTTAACGGTTCACAAATTGTGTCATGATCAAATGATTATAATGGAATAGGTAGCTCTTATGATGGTTTATCGTGAGCAGCAGGATTAATTCCGACATTAGTTAAAATTCATAATGATAAAAATGAAAAATTCAAAGCAGCATTTCCAAAAATTGCTGAACTTGCTGAAGCAGTTGTTGAACACGAAAATAAAAACCCAACAAACTTTGCAATTCCATTTCTAGATTTAGATAAAGTCGAAACTAAATGAATTGGTCCAAAATTACCAATTGTAATATCACAATATGAATTTAAGAAAAATGATAAAGGTGTATATGAAGCAGTTAAAGAAGATGGTAAATTAAAAGCTTTTACATCAAAAGATAATAATAAACCAATTACTGAACCATATTCATGATCATCAGTCTTCTGATTACAATTTAACCGTAGCAAAACCAATGAAGAATTAACACAATTAATGCAAGAATTAGCAACATTTATTCCATTTGACTTCAGCTTTGGTATTTCTAAAGGTAGAGATGTCTATGGTAAACAATTAATTAATAGTAGTTACATAGTTCCGAACGCTACAGGTTCAGCTTCATATGTATATCAAGATTGAAGAATTAAAAAAAATTAAGAATTAAGAAAGGTATAAAACATGTTTAGATACATTCGGCAACGGATCTTATTTGCTATTATAACCCTTTTCATTATTTCTTTCTTTGTCTTCATATTGATTGCCGCATTCGGTCCAAATCCGGTGCAGCAATTGGCAGAAAAAGAATTTAATAATCCTAATAACAAGGGTGGAACAATTGAGGCGATTCTCCATCGTCTCGAAGTAGATAATGGACTTAGATATGCAAATGCGGATGGAACGCCAGGGGAAAGAATTCCAATATTTGTAAGATATTTCATTTATATTGGAAATATATTTACTAAAGGTGACTTTGGTTTTGTAATTAACCCAGCTAATAACCCCGACCCATCAAACTACCATACCATGAGTCAATTATTCTTTACTCCATTAAGATATACAATACTAATCACATTGCCAACATTTATTATTAGTACAATTCTTGGGATAACAATTGGAGTTTTTGCGGGATATAAACGTGGAAAATGATTTGATAACGTTTCAAACTTATTTGTTTTATTCTTTATCGCTGTTCCATCATTTATTATTGCCCCTATTGCCATAACAATTTCAATTAAACTTGGTATTTCGGCTGTTGTACCGCGAATCGGCGATCAACCATTTGGTGTAGTATTTTTAGCATACTTGCCACCAATTATTGTCCTTTCATTATCATCATTGGCAGCTTATGTTACATACACAAGAAACCAAGTAATCTCAGTATTGACATCAAACTATGTACTGATTGCTAAAACCAAGGGACTTAACCCAACACAAATTTTCTTTAAATACGTTTTAAGAAATATATCAATACCACTATTTTCATTAACCTTTGGATCATTTATTGGATTACTATCAGGTTCAATTATCATTGAAAAATACTGACAAGTACCAGGAACATCAAGCGTTATCGTTAGTGCCTTCCCAAGTGGAGAAATATTTGTTGTTATGTTCTCAACACTATTCTTTACTTTCATAGCATTAATTGCCGAAATTATCGTTGACGTTTCATTTGTACTATTAGATCCAAAAATTAAATATGCTTCGGCAAGCAGAAAAAACTACTACTTATTCTTCAAAGCTTATTTAGAAAGAAGAAAATTAGCCAAAGATTTCTATAAATTGGAGGCTGCAAAACAATCTGCGAATACAAATCATACGGAAGGAGTTAAATAAAATTATGGATGATCAATTAATTAGAACATTTAACAAAAAATACAAAATTAGTAATACCTTAGCATCCAAATTTATTTTTGTTGCTGAAAAAGACAAACAGCAAACTTCTTCTATTGCTGGGAAACCAAAAAAATTAATTGTTGAAGTTTTAAAAAGATTTTTTAGAAATCCCATTGTATTAATCTCATTATTTGTTTTTATCACAATAATTTTGGTATCACTTATTATTCCTGCTGCATCATCGTTTGTAGCACGAGAAAAAATAACTGGATCAGATTATGTGCGATCACTACCACCATTTTACCAACCAAATGTTGAACTAGTTTTAGACTCTACCAATGATAATACTTTTAGATTTTGACAGAATATCTCTGAGCAAGCGAAGGTCGATCCCCAGTATAAACAATGATTAGACTTTTTTCTTTCATCGTTTAAATATGAACTAGTGCCAGGCTCATCAAGTATTAAAGTTAACTACAACGCCTATTCACTAGTTATTGCGGCACACATTAACCAAGTTATTAATGATGCAAAAAATGCCGGAAGAGTTTTAACTGATGCTGATATTCAAGCAGAATTCGCTAAACAAACTGCGATTTATTCAAAGGTATTATTAGGAACTTCTTCAACTGGATATGATATTTGAACAACTTCATGATATGCTACATGAAGAGCGGTAAAAATCGCTTTAATTGTAGTTTTATTAGAAGGATTAATCGGAATATCAATTGGAGCATTTTTAGGTTTCCATGCCGGAAAATTAATCGATACTATTGTTATGCGTATCATTGGAATTTTCACTTCACCACCAACACTAATTTGAATTTTATTATTTGTTTCTATTTTGGGAGCAAAGGAATGAGCATTAATTTTAGCCCTAACCATCGTTGGATGACCAGGATTTGTAGGAATAACCAGATTATTTGTTATCACAGTTAAAGATGAAGAATACATCACTGCTGCTAAGGCAATCGGTGCATCAACTGGCCGTCAAATCTTTGTTCACTCTCTACCAGCAATTATCGGGAAAATCGCCAACTCATTAGTTAAATCTGTCCCAGGTGTAATTTTATGAATTGCTTCACTAGCCTTCTTAGGGTTCTTTAGAGAAGATGGAGATATTAACTTAGGTCAAATGTTAATTGAAGCATCAGCCGAATCAGGTTCAAACCTTTGAATAACTGCCTTACCAACCATTATTCTTCTACTTCTTTCATTATCACTAAACTTTATTGCCCTAGGAATTCATGATGCCCTTGATCCAAAAGTAATTAGAAAAGGAAGAAAATAATTATGAAATCCAAAGAAACTAATTTAGTTCAAGACGATAAAAAAACTTTATATAAAAACAAAAAAAAGGAAATCGCTCTAACAGGAATTAAAGTTCAAAAACTGCCTGATGATAAAATTCTTGAAGTTAGAAATTTACATGTTAGCTTTTTACAAGGACGTAAGAAAAGTATTCATATTGTCCGTGGGATTGATTTAGATGTTCACCGTGGTCAAATTGTTGGACTTGTTGGTGAATCAGGTTCTGGTAAATCTGTTACATCAAAAACCTTAATTAATGTCAACGAAAATGGTATTATTAGTGCTGATAAAATTCAAATTGATGAGTATGAATTAACAAATATTAAAAAACAAAAATTATGAGAATATATTCGTGGTCAAAAAATAGGTTATATTCCCCAAGACCCACTAACTAGTTTAAATCCAACTAGAAAAGTTGGAGCACAATTGCTTGATGCATTAAACAACAATCAAGATTGAAAAGATAAGTTATATATAGAAAAAAAAGAATATTTGATCCAATTGCTAAAAACTTTTGGATTACGTGAAGCCGAAAAAATCTTTGGTTCATATCCTCACACTTTATCAGGTGGAATGAAGCAAAGAATTGTTATTACCATGGTTGTTGCCTTAAAACCGGATTTAATTATCGCTGATGAACCAACAACTGCTCTTGACCCAACTGTTCAAGCCAGCGTTCTAGCTCTTTTTGAGGATATTAGACAAAAAATGGGAATTTCAATCATTCTAATTAGCCACAACATTTCAGTTATTGCTAAATTTTGTGATTATATTTATGTAATGTATGCCGGTAGAATTGTCGAAAGAGGACTAAAAGAAGAAATCTTCACAGCTCCGGCTCATCCATATACTTGAGCACTAATTAGTGCGATCCCTGAATCAAAGGATGAAAAACTTTATAATATCAAAGGAACTCCTCCTGACATGGCAAATTTACCGCTAGGAGATCCATTTGCACCAAGAAATGATTACGCTTTAGAAATTGATTTTCTAAAAGAACCACCATTAATCGAAATTACTAAAACTCATGCAGCAGCAACATGACTTCTAAGCCCTGATGCTCCAAAAGTTACACTATCAAAAGAATTAACAAAACGTTTAGAATTATTTAAGAAGGCATTTAAAAATGGATAATAGAAAAGAAGAAAACAAAAAAGTTATCTTATCGATAGATAATCTAAAAAAATATTTTATTAGTCAAGGTTATATAAATAAAGCTGTTGATGGTGTTTCTTTTGATTTACATGAAGGTGAAATAATTGGATTAATTGGTGAATCTGGTTCAGGTAAAACAACTGTTGGACGAACAATTTTAAGATTATATGATGAATATAACGGGTTCGTGCGTTTAGAGGACAAAATAATTTCTGGTAAAAAAATTAGTTCACAATTAAATAAATTTTTAAGAAAAAATGTTCAAATGATTTTTCAGGATCCACACGCTTCTTTAAATGGTCAACAAAATATTTACACTATTTTAAAAGAACCTTTAGTCGTTAATGGAATCTTGAAAAGCAAAATTAGTGATATTTTCAAAGATTGATTAGAAGTTAAAAAAGCCTTTAAATATTCATTTCAAATTCAAGCAATGCAACTTGAGCTTCAAAACTTAATTGAAATCAATAGTTTAGCAAAACCACTATTTAATAAATGAGTAAAAGAATTTCAAGAAATGAAATTTGATACTGATTTATCAAAAGAAGATAATTTCACATTATTTTTCGGATATTTAGAAGAACGTCAAAATGTGGAGAGTTTAATTATTAACCAAATGTACTCTAATACTTCACAATTGATTGACTACTACTATCAAATGCAAAAAAGATATCGTAATGATGAACTTGAAAAAGTCGAATTAGATTACACTCGAGCAAAAGAACTTATTCGAAAAGAAATTATGTTAAGCAAGGTTTCGGTTAAAGAAATTAAAGCAAGAGAAGAACTAAAAAAATTAAAAGATGAATTAAAAGAGTTAAAACAATCACTTAAAGAACTTAGAAATGAAAATATTAATACATTCGTAAACTTTATTAATGAAAATAAACGTGAAGCTAGCTTAATTAATATTTCGAGATTAATGGCAACTGATCTAGATTTTTATTCATACAATCTAAAAAATGAATTACTATATTTAAAGAAAGCGAAAATCTTAAAACATATTAAATCATTATGTCCTTATATTCGGTTCGAAGAAGTACGAGAAATTTCAAACAAATTAAATCAGTATAGTAAAGAATTTTATTCAAAACATTTACAAGATTTAAAATTCTCAAAAGACTTAAAACAAAAAATTCATGGCCTATTAGAAAATGAATTTAAGTTTTCATTTGATAAACATAAAAAATCTTCAAATCAGGAAAAAACAAATTGAGATAAATTGTTCGCTAAAAAAACTGCTAAAATTGATGAAGTTAAACAAAGTATGTTAATCAAAGAAGCTCCTAAAAACACAAAAGATGATTTAGTTAAATTCTTTGAAAAGACTAAAACAGTTGAAGAAAAATATGAAATTGCACGTTCAAAAATGTTAGTTTCATACAAAGAAAAAATTAAAGATTTATATGACAAGATTAATAAGCAAAATGCAATTTACCAAGATCTTGTTAATAAACAAACTTTTTGTAATAAAAAATATGAATTTTTCAAGGAAGAATTTTTCAAATATGTAAATTTACTTGAAAAAGAAAAAATTGATGCGGCAAAAGCGAAAATTGCTTCACTATCAGCTACTAAAGAGGATATCAAAAAGAATGCTCAAGCTATTAAGGCGGCTAATGATTTAATTAAGAGATATGAAAAAGATTTATCACTGTCTTTAAAAATGTACGAATCTGATATTTCTTTAAAAGAAGAAACATTAAAATCTTTTGATATTGAAAAGAAATATTTAAAACGCGATATTAAAAGTATTTATGTATTGTTAGGAATTGATTTAAAATGAGTTGAACAAAACATTCAAGTAAGTTCTAAAGATTCAAAATGAAAAGAAAGATATAATTTCTTCGATAGCATTTTTGCCTTTCCAATCGCAAAACTTCTTATCTCTGATTTATTAAGCAAAATTATAATCTACAAATCTCTAGAAGATGTTGGTCTACTAAAACAATTTGCTTATCGTTATCCACACGAATTTAGTGGTGGACAATTACAAAGAATTGTTATTGCTAGAGCGCTAATAACAGAGCCAAAAGTAATTGTTGCCGATGAACCAATTGCTTCACTTGATATCTCAATTCAAGCTCAAGTTGTTAACCTGTTAAAAGAGTTATGTTTAAAGAAAAACATTGGTTTAATATTTATTGCCCATGACTTGAGTATGATTGAATATATTGCTGATAAAGTAGAAATAATGCACTTGGGTAAAATTGTTGAAAAAGGAAAAACTGAATCAATCTATTCAAATCCAGTTCATCCATATACTATTAATTTATTCAAAGCTATTCCAAAAATTTCAAATGTTAATGAAAAATTTGAGAATGTCTCATTTGCTTTAGATTATTTAGATGCTCAACAATTTCCTAATATTCCAGAAATCTTTAAAGTTGAAGAAGATCATTACATATATGGAACAAAAGAACAAGTAAAAGAATGAATGGATTCTTCTTATAAAAGAAAATACTAAAATATAAATTTTGTGAAAATGCACGTGTTTGTGCATTTTTATATTAATTAATAATCTTAATTATAAAATAAAGGATTTAATATAAAATATATACATTAACAATGAAAACAAAAACAACATTTAAAAACAGAATTAAAGATTACTGAAAAAATGGTTGAACACCTGGTACCATAACCTATTTTTCTCTATCCGCAATATTTTACATAACCTTAATATTTGTTATTCGTTTTGCATATAAAGGTGAAAACCAAAAAGATTGACAAACAGCAATTACAGTTTCATTTGGAATATCATTGGCCTTAAATGTTTTAATTGTTTTAGTTCGAAAAGGACTTGGTAGGGGACTTTTTAAACCACTTATTGATTTAAACCGTAGTCGAATAATTCATAGTCGTGCTAAAAATAAATATACTAATTTAATGACTCAAGCCGAACGAGATAAAATCTTAAATCAAGAAAGACGTGAGTATGATAAAGAGCTTAATAACAAAGCAAAAAATCGACAATACAAAGAAACTAATAATTTATGCTTTTATCTACTAATTGCTATTTCTGTTTTAGCATTTTTAATTTTAATTCCATTTTTCATCTTAAAAATTAGATGGTAAAATATTTGCAAAAGAGGTGAACAAAGTGAAATATTTAATTGGAAATTTAAAAATGAATTTAACATATCTAGAAAGTAAAGGATACCTTGAAAAAATTTCTGAAGGTTATGATAACTTAGTGGTTAATCCGAATGTAAAATTAGGAATGGCATTTTCACATGATGCAATTTCTTTGGCTACTAAATACCCCGATCGAAAATTTTGATTAGGCACACAAAACATTGCTCACAAAATTAAAGGAGCATTGACTGGTGAAGTATCCATTAAAAGTGTTGAAGAACTAGGTCTTGATTTTGTCTTAATTGGACATAGCGAACGTCGTTGTTTATTTAATGAAAATAATGAACTAATAAACGAAAAATTAGCATTATTAGCAAAAACCAAAATAAAAGCTATTTTATGTATTGGTGAAAATTATGAAGAATTTATCGGGGGCAAAACTGAAGATGTGATTAAAAATCAGCTAGAAATTGCCCTAAAAAATATCGATATTTTTGATAATTTATTAATTTCTTATGAACCGGTATATTGTATTGGAAATGGAATTATTCCAAAAAATGAACATATTCAAAAAATTGTTAACTTAATTCAAAAGCTAACTAATAAAAATATCCCAATATTATATGGTGGATCGGTTTGTAAAACTAATATTTCAGAAATGGCAAAAATTAAAAATCTTTCTGGCTTCTTAGTTGGCACATCTGCTATAAATCCTGACGATTTTATTGAATTGTCAAAAATTTTATAAAAAAACAAGACCAATTATTGATCTTGTTTTTTTGTCAGTTTCCTGATATGGTACGCGAGGAGGGACTTGAACCCTCACGCCATGGAGCATTAGTGCCTAAAACTAACGTGTCTGCCAATTTCACCACTCGCGCATATATGGTGCCGTTTATAGGACTTGAACCTACGACCTACTGATTACAAGTCAGTTGCTCTGCCAACTGAGCTAAAACGGCTTGTTACATTGCTTTATTATTATATAAAAAAAATATTTTTTTTCTCAAAAAAAATAATAAAAATTGTTAGCCTAAAACTAACAAAATTTAATTATTAATGAAGTTTTCCAATTTGATAGAATTTGTCTTGAATTGAACTTTTAATTTTAGCAATGGTAATACATACTGCGCCAATGCCAGCATGAATGGCAATATCAAGTGAAGTTTTTATACTCATTAGTTTAACTTTATTGCCGACAATTTCTTTAGATATTTTAACTAAATAATCTAAATCGCTACTATTAGCATGAATAAATATTAAATGCATTTCGGGATCGTTTTTATTAATCTTATCAGCCATATCTTTTATTTGCTTTTCAATTGATTTTAAAAATACCCGACCAATACTATCTTTTTCTAAAATTCCATTCTCTAGTTTAATAATTGGAACAATTTTCAATAATTTAGCGATGGCGGCAGCTGTTTTAGATAGTCTACCACCTTTAACTAAAGCATCATTATATTTGGGAATAAGTAATAATCTTTCATGTGGTTGATCAAAAATTTTCATCGCATTTTCTAGTGATTCCCCATTTTTTATACTTTCTTCAAATAATAATAAGTCTCTAACTATTAAATATGAAATCTTTTTTGATTGAACAACATGAACTTTTTTATTATCTTTAAATAATTGAGTTATGTTTGGAACTTGTGATGATAATTCAGTTGATATGCCATAAATAATGATTTTGTCATAATCATTTAAATATTTATTGACAGTATTTTCTGAAATGCCTGGAGGTGTAGCATATGTTAAGGTTTCTACTTTTTTGTTATTATCTCAAATCTTTTCAAACTCATCAACATTCATATCCACGCCATTTTGATAAATCTTTTTGTCAATTTCACTTTGCATTGGCAACATATCTCATCCAAAATCATTAGCTTCTTTTTTTGAAAGACCAGCTGATGAATCTATAATTATTTTAATTTTCATTTTCTCTCCTCCAATATCTTGTGTAATATTAAATAGATATATTATAATATGATATGTATTTTATTTATTTAAATAATAAATCTAGTTAAAAAACCAAAGGAAAACAATGGAAAAAAATGTATTAATTGACCTAAAAAAACGCAAAGTTTTTAATAATATTTCAAGTGAAGAAAAATTTTATAAATTAACAAATAATGTTGGGGTATATAGTGGTTTTGATCCGACAGCCGAGAGTTTGCACTTAGGCAATTATATCCAAATAGTTTCATTACTTCGTTTTAAAAAATATGGTTTTCAACCTATTGCTATTCTCGGGGGAATCACCGGAATGATTGGCGATCCCAGTTTTAGAAATAGTGAGCGTAAATTTCTTGATAATTTAACACTTGAAAAAAACAAAATAGCCATTAAAAAACAACTTGAATCATTCGAATTGAAAGTTATCGATAATTATGAATTCTATCAAAATTGAACATTAATCGATTTTCTAAGAAAAATTGGAAAATTAATTAATGTCAATTATCTACTAGAAAAAGATAGTATTGCAACAAGATTGTCATCAGGTCTGACTTTTACTGAATTTAGCTATCAATTAATTCAAGGATGAGATTTTAAAACCTTATTTGAAAAAAATAATGTAAAAATCCAACTTGGTGGCTCAGATCAATGAGGTAATATTACAACCGGACTTGAAATGATTAGAAAATTATACGGTGAAAATGCAGATGCTCTTGCGATTACAACTAATTTACTAGTCGATGAAAATGGTGTAAAATTTGGAAAAAGTACCGGTGGCGGTTCTTTATGACTTAATAAAGATATGACATCTCCTTATGCAATTTATCAATTTTTATTAAATCAAAGTGATGTGAAAATTGAGGAATATTTAAAATGATTAACTTTTTTAGATATTGATAAAATTGATGAAATTATTGCAAATCATAATCTTGATAGAAAACAAAGAATTGCCCAAAAAACGCTTGCTTATGAAGTTGTTAAAGATATTCATTCACGGAATATTGCAAATCATTGCATCAAAATTAGTGAAGCACTATTTTCAAAGCATGCTACTCTTAATTTAGAAGACATTGAGATGCTTCTTGGTTTTCTTAAAGTATATGAACTACCGTCTCATCAAGAAAAATTTATCGATTTTATTAAATCTTCAGGAATATCACTTTCAAATCGTGAAATTCGTGAATTCATTGCTAAAAAATCATACGAATTAGACGGTAAAATTATTGAAGATGAAAATTCAATAATTGAATTTAATAAATACAATCAAAAATATGCTTTATTAAAAAAAGGTAAAAAAGAATTTATTATTCTAAAAAACAGTTTGATAAAATAATGCTATTTATTGATGTAGTTATTCAACTAAAATAAATTTAAAGCAAGTTATGTTCTAACTTATTTTTTTTATTTTTATTTTTATCAAAAAGCTATTAAAAAATAAGAATTTTTTAAAAAAATGTCAAATTTTAAAATAATTTCTTTTTCTTTAAATTTGTTAATTTAAGAAAATAACAATATTTTTATAGTTTTTGTTTATTAATAAAGTTAATATTAATTAAATCAATTATTAAAATTTAATTTTTAAAATTTATATGTTAATATAAAAGTATGCAAATTTAATTTATTAATTGAGAATTTTGATAATTTGATAAACCAATTTTTAGCTTATGTTTAGAAAATGTAAAGTTGATTTTAGGATCTTTTCTTAGAATATCAAAAAACACCGTTCTATGTAAATTTATAAGTTAAAAAATTAAATTAATTCTAGGTTTTATTTAAAATCAAAATTCCTAACAAATAAATAAAAAAATGAAAGGAAAATTAAAATGAAACCAAAAACATTTTTTGCAAATGATACTTATCGAATTTTAAAAATTGGTTTTCTATCACTCTCCTTATTAGTGATTTTTAATATCTTGTTTATCAGAAATACAGCCGCAACCAATAGTTATTTAATTTTTGGCAAAAAAATACCATTTTATGAAGCATTTGAATCGAGTTTATATATTGAATATTTTACCATTGCTTTTTTATCACTGCTTGTCATCTCGGAACTATTATTTTTTGCTTTTACATTTATCAAAAAAAGAGAAATAAAAAGAAAATTGGATCTTTGTAGAAATATTCCGGCTGCCGCAACTAGTTTGGGTTTTGCAATTATAATCTCAGCAATTGCCATCGGTCTTAGCAGTGCATCACTTCGTAATTCTTATTATTTGAGTACATTAATTGTCAATATTATAATTGCCATTTATTATTTGTTGTATAACGTTTATAGATTTAGTATGTCACTACTTTATTCAAGAAATAAAATTACTTTAATGGCAAGTGAATCAAAAAAGGATTATTCAATATTCATTAGTACTATCAATTTATTAGTTTTATTAATGATTTCATTCATTATTTTTGCCGAAGTAAATGCTCACTATAGCATTTGACAACATAACTGTAAGACTGATGAGCGAAAAATAGGTATGGAATGTTATAGAAATATTCCAGAATCAAAATTTAACTTATCGAATTATATTATTATTTCATATAGCATTTTAATTATCTTCACAATTGCCACTTGTATATTAGCTTTTTTAACATTAAAAATTTCAAAGCTTCAAACTGTACTGTCGCAAAAAGTTATTAAGCCTATTCTTTATTCACTAATAGTAGCAATTTATGTTGCCTTTATGATTATTAACTTGATAAATGCCAATAATATCGCAATTTATTTAGCATATAGTTATATTATGGGTGGCTTTATAATCTTTTTACCCCTTGTTCCAAGAATAATTAAAAATTCAAATACTCAAAATGTAGAGATAAACAAATAAACATTAATATTTGAAATTAACAATTCATTTACACTAAATTAAAATAAAAATCAGCACATTATTAATGCTGATTATTTTTATACCATTATTATTTGGTTTTTTTGATTTCTTTAAGTCTAGCGCTTTTACCTTTAAGATCTCTCATGTAGTATAATTTAGCTCTTCTAACTTTGTTTCTACGAATTACTTCAATGTTTGAAACAAGTGGTGAATTAATTTTGAAAATTCTTTCGACACCAATTCCGTATGAATCTTTTCTTACTCTAATTGATTTATTAATTCCTTCACCATAAGCGGCAATAACTAGACCTTCGAATACTTGAATTCTTTCTTTATTGCCTTCTCTAATTCTGACATGGACTCTAACATTATAACCTTCTCTAATTTGAGGAAGGTCATTTCTAATTTGATCTTTTTCCACTAATTCTAATAATTTAGCTCTCATGTTTTTTCCTTTCTATAATATCTTTACGATTTTTTAAAGTTTTTAAATAAGCATTTTCTTCTCTTCATTTTTTTATTAAAGCGTGGTTTCCACTAAGAAGTACTTTTGGAACTTCCAGACCTTTATACACGGCTGGTTTTGTGTACTGCGGATAGTCTAGTAAACCATCTTCCCCTTCAAAACTCTCATTTTCATGACTTGATTTACGCAATACGCCAGGAACCAAACGCGCCACAGCTTCGGCAATTACCATGGCTGGAATTTCACCGCCAGTTAATACATAATCACCAATTGAAAGTTCTTCATCAACAAAATTCAATACTCTTTCATCAAAACCTTCATATCTTCCACATACTAATGTAATTTCTTGATATTTTGATAGATCATGAGCTTTTTGTTGATTAAACACTTTTCCTTGTGGACTTAGCAGGATTTTATAAGCATTAGGATTTTGTTGGAGCGCTAAATCAATCGGTTCAACTTGTAAAAGCATTCCATCTCCTCCACCATAAACAGTATCATCAACTTTGCCATGTTTATCTTTCGAAAACATTCTAAAGTCAATAATATTAATTTCGATGTGACCTAATTTTATTGCTTTTGCGATAATACTTTCATTTAAAAATGCTTCAAAGTATTTTGGGAATAATGTTAAAATGTTTATTTTCATATTCAAATTAAATTATTTTTTTGATAAATAATTAGCGTAAAAATTATCTTGTTTTAGTAATGTTTTAACAGTATCAGTTGGTTTTGCACCTTCTGATAGATATTTAGCAATTAATTCTTTTTTTAGATTTAAATCTTTTTTATGAGGGTCATAGTATCCCAATTCTTCGATGAATTTTCCATCACGTGAACTTCTTGCATCAGCAGCAACAATTTTATATGTTGCATAGAATTTTTTTCCAGTTCTTTTTAATCTTAATTTAACCATAATATTTCCTTTCTAAAAGTTTTAGCAATTTAATGACGAGATTATTTTACCACATATTTTTAATGTTAAGTAAAATTACTTGACACTTTAAAAAAAATTTGGATCTTTGCTAAAAATTAATATTATTTTATTTTAAGAAATATGTTATAAAATATAAGTATGAAAAATATAGATATATTAAAGAATAAACTAGAATATGCATATTCGCCATATTCAAATGTAAAAGTTGCTGCCTTAGCTGTAACTGAAGATAACCAAGAATATTATGGAGTTAATTGTGAGAATCCAGCATTCCCAAGCGGACTATGTGCTGAAAGATCAGCACTATTTGGCTCTGTTGCTTACGGTGCAAAAGTAGGCTCATTTAAAGAAATTCACATAATTAGTAATTTAAATCACGTTTTATTTCCATGTGGTTCTTGTTTACAAGTTATTGCACAATTTTTAAAACCTGATGGAATTGTTTATTTATATGACAACGATTTAAAAGATAAAAGAAAATATACATTAAAAGACGTTTTTCCAAATGCGATTGTAGAAAGTAGTATTGTAAATCACTAAAATTTATATTCTACTTTAGGTGAAGAGGTAATTAATAATGGCAGAACAACATGTATGCGATATGAAGCATATAAAAACTCATGGCAAAGATTTTGCTGACGAAATTAAATATTATTTAAATAAATATTCAATTTCGCAAAAAGAGTTAGCTCTAAGATTAGGTCTAAGTATTAAGCACATTAATTCAATATTACAAAACAACGTTATTGATGTGAGTGTATCCGTATTAGAAGCACTAGAATATGTATTTCGACTTGAAACTGGAACATTGACAGAAGTTTACCATGTATATTCTAATTTTAGAAATGCCTATACATTAGAAAATATTGAAAAAACATTAACTGAATTTGGAGTTAACTTTTTAATTGAACATCCTGAACTAGCGATAGCTGCTAATATAAGCATATATGAATCTACTCCAGCACACATTAAGTTAATGATGATTAAACGCTTTTATGGAGTGTCTAAATTATCATACTACAATGATTATTTGAGAGAGCATGTTTTAGCTGATGAATCGCATTATAAAAATCCAAACACCAAAATTTGGATAAGATTTTGTGAATTACTAGCTCTATCAAATAATAAAATTGAAAATTTTGGATCATTTAGAAAATTGATGTTTCAAACTAGCTTTAGGAAAATTTTAAAAATAATTATCAACACGAATTTAACATTCGAGCAAAAGATTGCTATGATTAAAGATTCTTTAGTTGTAAAGGGAATTGTTTTAGTGACAATGCCATTTATAGAAAATAGTTTAATAAATGCTATTACTTTAAAAAAAGGATCAAGAAGATACATTTTTTTATCAGATATGTTTCATTCTGAGGCTTATATTTTTTACTCATTATTACATGAAACAGTTCATTGTTATTTTCCAAATTATGATGAAAATCAAATTGATGAAAGATTATCAAAGGAGTATGAATCTTTTATAAAATCTAAAAAGAATGTATATCATAATGTTATTGGAGAAGCAATTAAAGCGCAAAATGATTTTATTAAGGCAAAAAAAGAAAATACAAATGTTGATATCAGTACTTTTTGGATTCCATTACAAGATAAATATCAATATGTTGCCTTCGAAGAATTAAATGTAACAGAAGATATTAAAAATTCGGAAAAAGATGAAGGTGAAGTTAGAATAATTCCTTGACCCGAATAAAAAATAAAATCAAAATTAAATAATAAAAGCTAGTAATGCCCAAGCAAAACTAGCTTTTTAAAATTAAATAATTTAAATTGTAGAATTAAACCTCTAATTTAACTGTATCAGTTTTTTCTAATGCCATACCAAGATCAGGGCAATAAATTGAAAAACTTATAAAGGGAACATTACTACTATCAGATGAGTTAAAATAAACTTTTAAAGGGTGTCCTCAAATATTGCGTTTTGCTCCCATTTTGAATTCAAAATATTTTGTAAATTCTTCGTCTTTTATAATCCTTTCATAAGCGTGATTTGGATCACTGCTTGGATTTTTAGGATTATCAAATTTTTTATATTTTTCAATTAATGAACTGATAATTTCATTTCTTTCTGGCCAAGAAAGTTTTCTACCTTCTTTAGTAACTCTAAATTCAAAACTTTCTTTTATATAGTCTAATTGACTTGTGCTTAAATAACCTTTTACCCTTTGATTAAAATTAATTCGTGGGTTAGTTATTTTTTTTGTATCATTAGCTTTTTCATTAGTGCATGATACTGCTATTAATGGAGCAACTGCAATAATTGGCAAAAATGATAAAAATATTTTTTTTGCTTTCATATCTGCCTCCCTTAAATCTTATAAGTATACTTGTCTAATATCTTCAATAGGGTGATGACTATTGTTAATAATATTTAGTGATCTAATTCTATATTCTAAATATATAGGATGTTTGGAATTTTTATCATCCGAAATCTTGATTTCAAACTCGAAATAATGATTAGCAAAATCCTTTTGATTAGGTAAATTTACTAAAAAGTATTTCATAAATATTTTATCATTAATTAGTTTTGTATGGTCTTGATTTGATGAATATTGAGAAATTAGTTTTTTTAAAATAACTTTTAAGTCATTAATATTTGTTTTTTTACCTTTTTCGGTTAATTTTAAGGTAGTTTTTTCATAAATATTTTCTAGTTTTGATGCGGACATTAAACTAACGTGTTCGGCAACAAAATGGTGAGCTAAATTACCACAAGGACATGGTGCTGTTGATGATAATTTAATGCTATTATTTTTTTTAATATCAGATAGAGCTGTTAAAATCACAATAGGAGCAATAGCAATGGTGGCCGTTGCTAGTGTAATTATTGTCATTTTTTTACTTAATTTCATAAACTAATTCCCTTCTAGTTTAACTACTTCATCTTTTGCTTCTTGATAGTTTTGATAGTCAAAACAAATTACATCATAGTATAGTTCAACACTTCTTGTCATTTCGTTAACTTTAAATTTAATATCAATTCGATGACTTTGACTAATTTTTGAGATATCAGGTTTATCCAAAAGGAAATATTTTTTAAATTCAGCATCTTCTCTAATTTTGTCACCCTTTCTATCTGAAGAGAATTTTTCATATTTCTTATTTAGTTCATTGATTACATCCATTAGTTTTGATGATCTACTAACTTTTTTGCCCTCTTTAGTTAATGAAAATTCAAATTCATTTTTAATTTTCTCAAGTTGGGCACCATTTAAAAGTAGTCTTTTTAGATCATCTCCTTGATTTGTATTACGTTGGTTTCTATCACGATTAAATGGATTATCACATGATATAGCAACAACAGGAATTGCCGCAAATGGAATGATTCCTAAAAGCCCGTATAAATTTTTCTTTTTCATATTGAAATTATATTCCTTTCTCATTGTTTGGATCTACTAATATATCTTGAAAATAGTCAAGACCATCAAAAGCAATTGGCTTTTTGATAAATTTTTGGTAAATAATTTTATCGAAGGTTTCATTGGCAATTTGATTTTCAAATGATATAACATAGGAAATTGTGTTATTAATATCATTAATAAAGTTAATGTTATCTTCAAGTTTTAATTTTTCTAAGTAATTAATAGTTAGATTGTTAATTTGTTGTTTATTTTTCTTAAAAAAACTGCTAAATTCTTTAATAGTTTTGGCATTAAAATTTAGATTATTTGTTTTAAGAAATGCTAAATATTTTTTCATTTCTTTAAAAATTTGTTGGTCGTTAAATTGGTAGTTATCTAAGCTGCTAATAAAGAATAAAATGTTGGTGTTTTCTGATAATATTTCTGAGAGAATAAATTCTTGGGTATTAGCTTTAAGTAGGGTAAAATCATTCTCTTTGTAAATTGATTTATTTTTCAAAAAATATTCTTCGTATTGATCAAAATTATCAATTAGCACAATGTTTGGTTTAAGATGAGGATTTATTTGACTAAATATTGAACTAATTTTTTCAATAATATTTCGCAGATTAGCATTAATGGCAAAAGCTTTGATGGGAATGTCAAATTTAATATCTTCAGCATTTGGATTTTTTTGATAGTAGTCTTCAATTATTCGATTTAAATGTTTTTGAATAATTTGATAATTATGTGCTCTCAATTTATTTGAAATATTGTGATTATTAATTTCATTGGCATAATCTTTATTTTTAAATTGGTAGTTATTTTTAACTATTTGGATTTGGTTATTGTTATTTTCTAATGCGACATATGGTTTTGAAATATTAATTAGTGCATCACGTAGAAAATGGTAATTTATTCCCGAACTGGTGGCCAAAATATTAATATCCTCCGGTGCTTGGCTTAACCAAATATCATCATTTTTTTCGATTAAACCATATTGATTAATTAGGTTGTTAATTAATGACCTAAAGATTAAGGCATTCGAATTAGTAATTTTATCAAAACTAAGTTGCTCATTCAATTCATTTAGTTTAACACCATAGTAAAGTTCACTAAAAGTATTGTTGAAATAGTGTTCTTGTGCAATTGGAAGTAAATTATTAATAATTTTATTGTGAGGTTGGTATTTTTTAATCTCTCGGCTATAGCTAATGTTATATTGAGTATACTGAGTTAAAATTTCCTGTTTTTGGTTAACATCAAGAGTATTAAAGTTTAGTGATGAAACAATATTTTGTGAAAAAGCATTATACATCTGTGTTCCAAAAGTTGAAGTTGAGATGGGAATTGAATTGTATTTAATGGTGATTTTTTCTAAATCATTTTCAGGTGGCCGGTAATCTTTATTTCTAACTAAATTAATCTCATTACTTTCATTTGCTGATATGAAATAATAAGATGAATACAAACGGTTTTGATAATTTGAAGCATAGTCAAATAGTCAATCAATTTGATTTTGAACAGAACCGTATTTTAGTTGAATATATTGATATGGCATCGCATCGACATAATTCGTATATAGAAAAATATTTTTAAAAAAGTCACTTAAGTCACGTTGCTCATCATTGATAGTATAAAAATCTAGGGTTTCTGACTGAAAATTAAGCAATTTATTTAGGTCAATGTGATACGAATTTAGATAAGAAATAAAATTATTGTTAAAAAGTGATTGGTTTTGTTTAATTAGTAATTTTTGCTCATCGGTCAAAACTAGTTTATGGTTATCTAACCATTTATCTCTAAATTCTTGATCTAGCAAAGCGACTTTTAGAATATTTAGTTTAAAGTCGTTTGCACTAATAAATGTTTTAGCTGTGTAATTTCCTTTATAATCCACTCAAAAACCACGGGTGCTGTCGATAGTAATACTGAAACCATTACTTTTATTTAATGATGCTAAAAAATTTGAATGGTTAATTGAGTTTTCCTTTGATGAAGGAATAAATAAATAAGGTAAGTTAAAACCATTTCCTTTGTCTTTTTTTGGATAAAAAACATTTGGTTTAGGTTTATCTTCAAGATCATATGAAACTTCATCAATTTCATCGGTAGTAAATAATTTATTTTCATTACCAATTTTAACTTGGATTGATTTAGCATATTCAAGTTGATAGTTTAATTCAGTTGGCTTAATGACAATACTATCCCTAAAATCAATTTGCGGTTGTTCTTTGGTTTTAATTCGTAGTAATTTTGCTTCAGTCATCAAGTTAATTTTTTTGATATTATCCGAAGCTGAATTGGGTTGGAATGTCGCTAATGAATTGTAGTCATTGGCATAATTTGCATAGTCAATAAAGACACGTTTATTTTGATTGAAATTATTTTTTTCACAACTTAGCGCCACTAGCGGTGCTAATGTCGTTAGTGGCAACACTAACTTTAAAAATATTTTCTTGATATTCTTCATATTATGCCTCCTTTAATTTCATTATTTTTTATACGACATGGCCATGAAAACTTAGTACAATAATCGTTAACACAATTGCTAAGGCAAATAATGAAAACGTCGTATAGAGAATTTTTGAACTTTGGTTTCTGGCATGAATAAACTCCGGAATAAGTTCAAAAACTGACATAAAAACAATAATTGAACCACCCATCGCAAATAGTGCTGGAGTTAGTCATTTAGTTAGGTCAAATTGTTCTCCTAAAAATGCTCCCATGAACATAAATGGAATAATTAATAGGAAAGTTAAAAAGTTGTATAAAATTGCCTTGCCCTTTTTTTCACCATACTGAATCTGACGATAATAAACAATAATTACTTCAATAATAATGTGAATATTAAAAGAAATTAGTAGGGGAAGAGCTGAACGGTAGCCAATGCCGCCTAAAGTTAGTGAATAAACAGAATAGCCAATAAAAATCCCGTCAATGATTCTGTGACTTAGAATCATAATAATGGCAAGTCAAGCAGCTTTGGGATTATCCATATCCTTAATAGAAATAAGGTGATCTGAGTGTGAATGTTCTTCATGATCTTTATGGATGTTAACATTTGATTTTTTAACTAGTTTAACAAATAGAAATCTTCCTAAAATTACTAAACTTAGTCCGATAAGGGAGCTTAGTCCAATAATCAGGGCCGTATAAAAGTTAAATTCTAGATCACTATTAAACAAGTTGTGGTTATTTTTCATTCTAGTAAATGCTTCTTGCAAAAATCCGACGGATCCAATCATTAAAAACATTCCAGCCGAAAAGGCATATAAATAAATATTACCTTTATTAGATGGTTTCACTTTAATAGCAGATAGTATCCCAAGAATAATTGTAGGAACTATTAGCAGAATAGCAATGTATATTAAAAGATTGACGAATATACGCAAGTATAAATTACCTGGAATCAGGTCTGCAGTAATAAACATTATCGATTTACTCCTTCTACAATTTTCAAATTATACATTATTTTTTTAATTTAACGCCAATAAAAAATGATAAAATTTATATAACTTATGAAAAAAACAAGATTATACCCTTTAATTTTAATGGCCCCAATTACTGCCGTTTTACCGGTTGCAATTTCATGCTCTACCACCCAAAAAGCTGAAACTTCAGCTTATTTAGATATTCAAAAAATCTCAAGAGTTTACCTAAATCGATTAAGCATTGGACAAATTGCTTCACTTCATAATAACGAAAAAATTTTCTACTACTATGATGTTAATAATCAAAAGCAGTACTTTGATGCAGCATTAGTGGAAAATAATAATTTAATGCTAATCAAAAATCAAAATGAAAAAATGGCATATAAATTAGATTTTCCTCATAGAAGTTCCTGAAAACAAGAGCTTAGTCAATTTGATAATTTTAATATTATTGAAAGTAATGAACCAAGTAATATTGTTGATTTTTTAAATTCATACACTTTTGATCAAATTGATACGGCCAATGGATTTAATGACGAGTGATTTTCAGTTTTAGCTGAAAAAAATAAACATGATTATAATCAATCGGGGGAACCATATTTTGCCGATATTCAAACAATTATTTTCCGTTTTATCCGTGATATTGATATTAACTTTTCAATTATGAACCGGAGATTTATTGTTAATTCTGAAAAGAAGAGAACAATTTTTAGCTCATTATTTCAAACTCAATACATTCAAGCAAAAGAATGACTAAAGCAAGATGATCAAAAAAACTTGTTTTTAGAATTATTAGAACTTTACTTAAATAAATTTAATGTTAATGTCAAAAAAATTATCGTTGATTGGAATAATGCGAAAGTTAGAACATCATATTCAGGAGCAACTGATTATGTTGAATTTGAAATTGATGACATTTTAGACTGAAATGGTAATTCAATTATGCCGGCAGACAAAAAATCAATTAAGTATTATATTAATAATTTTAGAAACTACAGTACTGCTCAAAAATTTGGTGTTGGACAAGAACTAAAAACCAAATATCCTTTATTTACTGACTATATTTCAAACCCGCTTTTATACATTAACGGAGGAAAATATTTAAACGTCGTTGATAATATTAACTATTTTATTAAAGGGGCAACATCAATTGATTATTGAAATGCCAAAGGGTTAATGTACTTATTTTCAAATTTCAAAGATGAGTTTTTCTATATTCCAGTGCCAGAGCACAAACAAAGTGAAGACAAAGAATATCGAATTGTTGATTTTAATTTTACCAACTACTTTAATACTAACCAACTAATTGAAGCAACCGTTAAGGTAACAAAATGAGATAATAGTGTGAAATACTTTACTTGAATTAGTTCTAATTTTGATGATCATGGTCACCGTCTAAAAGGAATGATTACTAAAAATGTTAAGCCACAAGATGTACAAGTTAGTGATATCTTTAGTTTTAAAAATAAAATTGAAGAAGCTCCTGAAGGAATTAAATTAGATGATTTTCTAAACACTAACAATAAAGATTCAGCATTCCAAATCTTACTTGAAAAAGCCGGTGAACATTTAGAACAACTTTTCTCATATTGAGATAATAATAGTCGTCGTAATTACGAAGCTGCTAAATTAACAAATGAGTCGTTTCAACTAAAAATCTTAAATGCTTATTTTAATAACTATTTACTAGCATATGCCTTAGAAAACCAAAAAGGCAAGATTCATAGCGGAGTGAAACGGATTGATATCAATGTCATTCCGGAACAATCGCAATTCGGAAGGGCGTACTTACGATTAGATTTTATGGGCTTTGCATCCGATGATGATTTAGCTTTTAAGTCTGAAAATGAAAAGAAATATCAGTCAGTGTATATATATTGAAATGGGTTTAAAGGTTATGGTCAAGAAGTTACTAAACTTTTTGATGTTGAAAAAATTGAGAAAGGAAAATAATTATGAAAAATAAAAGATTATATTTAGCTTCTCTACCAATTCTCTCAGCCTTGCCAATTGTTGCAGTAAGTTGTAATAATCATACAAATGAAGATAAAGAACCAAATCTACATTTTGATACCGATAATATTGATAGCAATCAACAACAAGACATTATTATTAAAAATCCATTTCCTCAACAAATTCTCAAATTATATAATGACGAAATAACTGAACTATTTAATAAAACTAAAGAAAACTATCGAAATTATCGAATTAAATATTTACCACTAAAAAGAAATGTCGAAATTTTGCGAAATAAATTAATTTCTTTAGCACGAGAACAAAGTATTAAAGCTAATTCTGAAGCAATTACAAAGTTCTATGAAAAATGACTAAATAATGATATTAAAACAATGAAGAATAATTTATTTGGTATTTATCTTTTCAAATACACACTAATTTTTCAAGATGTTGATGCAGTGTTGGCTGACACTAACTTAGTTTTTGAATCAAAAGAATTTGTCAAACATCTTGAAATTATTGATAAAAGAAAATCTGGTTTTGATGTTAATTTAGGGGAAGTACAAAGAAGTATTGACGCAGCCTGAAAATTTCTAAAATCACATATTTATGATCCTTCTAGAATCACAAAAGCTGAAAATTTGGCTAATATTAATATTGAATCGGATAAAAACTCACACAATCACTCTCATGCAATTGTCAATCTAACTTATGAAATGGGACTATGACATGAAGAGTTTATGAAACACAATGCTAAACAGTTAAAAGATTTCGAAGCTGATTTTGCAAAAATAATTCCCAACATTGTTGATAATATTAACCATATTGAATATGAAGATAACTTTAAAAAGATCGATGAAATTCTTTCAGGAGATAATAGTTGAACCAATAAATATAACCTGCTAAAGCAATCGCTTCAAGAAGATGGTAAATCGCTTTTATTAAAAATTAAAGATCTACTAGAAAAAATTGCTAAAGAGGATAATTTGCAAAAAGATATCTCACTAAATTTATAAAAAACAGGAAGCTTTTATGGTTTCCTTGTTTTTTATATCGATAGAAATACGGTTGTTCTATCAATTACTTCAATATTTTGTGGATTATCTGAATATATGCCTGTATCGGCACTAACAATAAAAGTAATTTTATATTCAAAGTCTGCATCAAATCTACCATTTTCAATTTTCATATTATATATTTTTAAAGGTTCAACAATTATTCCTTTTAGTGATAGTATTTTTTCGTGAGTGATGGAATCTTCTAATATCGCATCTTCTTTTACTGTATCAGCAATTATATCCCCACCTTTATATTTGAATAATCACGAAGAATTATTTTTTATTTCATATCCATTAGCTCCTAACTTTAATACACTTCAACTTGGGAATCCAAAGTACCTTATTACTTTATTTTTTTCTTTTATTTCAAGTTTTTCTAACTCCGAACTACTTAGTTTTTTTCCATATTCATTGTATAAATTAGTTAATAATTTTTTATATCTTGGATTAGAAATATTCCCTATTATTAAAAAATCTTTGCCATAATTTTTAAAGCGATTGTCATTTAAAATTTTTGGAAATCCTTCAATTTTTAAAACAACATTTTTCGAACGAATGGCTACATCACTTTCATTTTGATATGTCACTGTATATGACAAATACAATATTCCATCAATATCGTTTGAAGTTACTGAATTTATATCAATAAATAGTTCTCCATTTCTATTAAAATACTTATTTTTAAATTCTTCATAGTTTAGACTGTTAAATAAATAATTTAAAAGTTTTTTATCTTGCTGTCATCTACCTTCATAAATTGATGCATATTGAGAAAAATTAATTTTAGAACTATTTATTTTTTCATTTTCAAGAATATAGTTAAGAATATCGTCATCTTTTATTTCTATATTTTGAATTAAAATTCTAAAAGCAGAAAGAGGTAAACTTGAAATTTTCTCATCTTTATTCATACGTTTAACTTTGTATTTATATACGAAATCAAAATTTACTAATTTTGTAGATAAATCAAAGTTAAAACTTTTTATTTGTAATAATCCTTTTTTATAAAATTCGTTTATTAGAACATCATTAGATTCTATATCTATATAATTTATTAATTCTTCATTTTTTAATAAATTTATATCGTTTATTGTCTTTTTATCTCCAATCAAATTATTTTTATTAATAGTAGCTTTAATATTATTTTTAGAAATTTCCTGTACTGACTTGAAGCCGCTTATTTTGTGTTTTTGCAATGAAAATGGATGTTTATCATACATTCCTTCGACAGATATTGTTATATCACCGGTTAAATCACTAAATGCCAAAATATCTAAACTATTGATGACTATTTTTTCGTTTTTTTCCTTAATGAATTTATCTAAATTAAGAGAAACTGGAATATTCATATTTAAATTTAAAATTGTAATTAATTCGTTTATCTTTTCATTGTCAAGGACAATCGGATCTAATACTTTATTTTTATCCGTATCATTTTCTTCTTGATCAGGTGATATAGGAATAGTATTTAATTCATCTTGCTTTTTCTCGTTATTTTTCTCATCATTTTCAATATTAGGCTTTTTATTTATTTCCTCAACATCTTTTTTGCTTATATTATTATCAGGATTAGGAATTAAATCAGATTTTTTATCATCAATATTTATATTCTTTTTATCATCTTGTTGTTCATTATTTAATGGTGGAGTTTTATCTTTTTCTTCATCATTTTTATTTATTTTATCATCTAACATTGGAAATGAGTTTTTAGTATCATCACCCATGTTATTTTCCTTGTTTTTCTCTGCATTATCAACTTCTGGTAGGTTTGGTTTAATAATTTGATCTTTATTGCTTGTATTGTCATCTAGATTGTCAGGGTTTTTTATTTCGTTGTTATTTGGCATTGGAGATTTTGATATTATGTCTTGATTTTTATTATTTATATCATTATTAGATTTTTCAGACTTTGGTTTAGGTTGTAGGTCTTTACTTGAATTATTAGGAATGATACACGAAACAACCACTGTTGAAGATAAAGCAATGACAATGGGGGTTAGTATATATAATATTTTCTTTGATTTTTTCATATTTTTACTTTCTCTATTTGATAAAAATCTTGTATTTCATTTTTTATATACATATATTTTATAATTATTTTTATTTAAAATAAAATTTTTTGGCAAACCAAATTTGGGAATAAAAATTTTAGTAAAGTTATTTGAAATTAAATACCTGCAAAAATTTAATATTTATAAAAAAACTTGGATAATATCCAAGTGTCTTTTGTTTCCATGAAATTGTGTTTTCTTTTATCAACGATATTTCTTTAGTGTTATTTGAATCAACGTTATTGGCATAATACACATAAAATTTAATTTCATAAGTAAATTTAGCGGTTAAACTTTCTTCTATTTTATTAATTTCAAAATTAGAAATTTTTATTGGTTTAATTTGAATTGAATAAAATGAAATTTTTTCTTTTCTCGTTTCTGGGTCTATTAATATTCCTGTATTAGTATCTAAAAGGTCTGAAAGCTTTGTACCTTTAAATTGAAATTCCCAATATGATCTCGCATCATTGACAATATATTTATTTTGACTAGAATTATCAGTTTTTCTTAAAATATTTCATTCATTAGAAAATCCTAAAAAAGTTAATAAATTAGTTTTGTCAGTTATTTCTAAATTAGTTAAATCATTCTCGTTTTTAACTTTGTCATATAATTTTTTTATTCTTTCTTGAAAACTATTTTTGCCATCAATAAAGCGATTCTCAATTAAAATAAATTGAGAATTTAAATCTTTATCAGATTCTGCCTTAGGAAAATTTTTAATTTCAATGTTTTTTGTTTTAGATCTTTTCATTTGATCATTAACTTCAAGAATTATGTGATAAGAGACGAACAGGATTCCATTAATGTCATTAGCCTTAACCTTCTCAATTTGTATAAATAATTGTCCGGTTTTGTTTTTGAAATAATCAAGACCTTTTGTTTCATCTAAATCAAAAAATTTTGCCACAATTGCATTATTAACAATTTTTGACCTATTTTCATAGAACGAAGCAAAAATTTTATTATCTTCATTGTCTTTAACTTTAACTTGTATTTTTTTGTCTAAAATGTAATTTAATACATCAATTTCTGTTATTTTATCGTCAGTAATAGGAATACGAATTCCATCAATTTTTATCTTATTTTCAATTTTAACATCTTCATTTAAGGTCTTCGATTTATTAATGTAATATAATGAAAAAGTTAGTGACTTGTTTTGACCTAGGTTGATGTTTTCAACCTCTATTAACTTTTCGTCAAACAAATGATTTAGTAAAATTCCATTTACATTAATATTTATGTAAGTTAATAATTCTTCACCTTTGATTGCAAATAAATCTGCTATTTCCTTTTTGGTTTTTATTAATCTCTCCTTGTTTATAGATACTGTGATAGCTCTTGAATTCTGCATAAAGCTATAGTTATTAAATCCACTTATTTCATAATTATTTAATAAAAATTTTTTATTTTTATAAGTTCCTAAAATCGATAATATAAGTATTCCTCTTGAGTCACTAAATGATAGTATTTCTATTTTAGTTATTTTTATCATGTCTTTTGATTTATTTGTTATATTTTTTATGTTAAGAGAAACAGGGATTTTCTTGTTAATTTCTAAAACATCAACCACTTCTTGTTGTTGAGCATTATTTAAATTTATTGTTTCTGTTTTTTCATTGTCATTGGGTATAGGATTTGGAATAACATTATCACCATTTTTATCCTTATCAAGCTCTAAATTATTATTTTCATTGTCCTTATCATCTTTATCTAGATTTTGTTTCGGAGGAGTGGATATTATGTTTCTGTTATTATCCTTCATTTCGTTATTAGAATTGTCTAGTTTTGTTTTGGGAATTGAATTTGGTGAGAGTGTAGAATTAAACATTGGATCTGGAGTCGGAGTAGGTGGTGTAGGTTCAGATTTTGGTTCTAATGGTGGAGTTTGTTTAGGATTTGGAACAAGTGGTTTTGGCGAAAGTGTATCATTAACGTTAGCACATGCCGCCGCAATTAAAGGTAATGTTGCAATTGGGGTAGATAAAGTAACTCATCATTTAAAGTTTTTTTGTTCATATTAGATCGCCTTTTGTTTTGCAAAATTTTAGTAAATTTAATCTTTTTATATCTATTTTATAACTATTATTAATTCCATACATATAAATTTAGTTTTAAGCTTAAGTATTATAATCAAAATTTATTTTAAAGCTATTATTTATAAAATTAAATTCATAGTAAAAACCTGGATTTATGGTCCAGGTTTAATTTTGTTGTTTTCAAGTAATTTTAGTTTTTTGAGTCACGGAAATTTCACTTGTATTTTTAGATTCAATATTATTTGAATTGTAAACAAAAAATTTTATTTCATATATAAAATCTGCCGTTAAGCTTTTTTCTTGCTTATTAATGATCAAATTAGATATTTCTAACGGTTTAACTTGTAATAAGTTAAATATGATTTTGTCTTTATTTGTTCTTGAATCTTCTAGCAAAATACCACTACGAGTATTTAAAAGATCAGATATTTTCATATTTTTATATTTAAATTCTCAATATGATTTTGTATCATCAACCATAAATTTATCCTGTAATTGATTATCATCTTCTCTGATTATGCTTCAGTCTAAAACAAATCCAAAATATTTCATTAAACTAGAAGTGTCATTTATTTTTATGTTCTTTGCATTTGCGTCGTTTTCATATTGTTTATACAAATTTTCTAAATTTTGTTTAAATTTATTATTATTGGTAGTCGTTAAGAAGAATTCTGATTTTAGATCATTATCATTTTTCGCATTTAAAAAATTTTCTAATTTTATAATCTTCGTTTTTGAGTTTTCATTTTCATATTTAACAAAATATGAAATTAATAAAAATCCTTCAACATCGTTTGATTTAATCTTGTCTATTTGTATTGATAAAAGGCCATTTTGTTCCTTAAAATATTTTTTATTATCATTCTCATCAAATTCAAAAAAAGTACTTACTATAGAATTTTTTGCATTATTTTCCCGACCTTCATAGACTGAAGCAAATATTTTTTTATTAAGATTTTCTTTTATTTTAACTTTTTTATCTAATAGAAAATTTAAAATATCCTTATCGTTAATTTTTTCATTTGAAACAAAAATTCTAGTTCCGATGATTGATATTTTTTCTATATTTTGAATTTTTCCCATTTTTTTTGACTTATATAGATAATTAAACGAAAATGTTAATCTATCTTTTTTTCTATTTAAATTCGCATATTCTAATTCAATAATTTTTCTATTAAACAAATCATTTAAGGAAATGTTATTTGAATTAATATTAAGATATTTTAATAAGTCATGATTCACAAATGATGAAATATCTTGATTTGTTTTATTATCTTCTATTAAAGAATTTTTGTTTATCGAAACAATAAAATTAGTTAAATTTTTTAATGCACTATAATTTTGAAAACCAGTTATTTGATAATCATTTATGCTGAAATTTTGATTATTATAAGAACCTGTAATTGAAAGTGAAAGAATACCTTCTAGGTCATCAAATGATATTGCTTCCGCTTTTAAAACTTTAATTTTATTTGTACTTTTTTCAACTAATTTTTCCAAATTACTTGATACCATCATTTTCTTATCAAAACCAAAAATGTCTATTACTTCTTTCTTTTGATCTTCACTTAAAGTAATAAGTTTTGGTTTTTCATCCTTATCCATATCATCATCTGGTTTTGGAGGTTTAGGTGTAGGATTTGGACTGGGTTCAGGTTGTGGATTAGGAGGAGTTGGTGGAATTGGTTCTGGTTTTGGCGATGGTTGTGGATTTGGGTTTGGTGTTGGTGGCTTAGGTCCTGGTTCCGGCTCAGGTGTTGGAGGAACAGGATTTGGTTTTAAATTATTATCAGTATTATCACATGCTGCAGCAATTAGCGGCAATGTAGTTATCAAAGATGGTAGGACAATTCATCATTTAAAATTTTTCTTTTTCATAGTTAGATCTCCCTTATTTGTTTTATAAAAGTTTAACACTTTTAAACGTTATATGAATATTTTATAATTGTTGAATTTGAAATAAAATATTAATAATGAATAAATGGTTAAATTAAAAATATAAAATAATTTAATACCATTTATAAGTTAGGTTGCATAATTTAGACACTCCAAGAAAATAAGAAGTGTTTTTATGTAAAACAATTTTCATTTAATGAAAAAATAAAATAATGCAAACTAATTGCAAAAAGTGGATTTGAAATTGTTTTAATTCTCGGTTTATCATCAATAATGAATATTGATGGAAAATATAGGTATCATCGCACTAACGGTCAAATTAGATATAAAAGAAAGTTATTTCGAGATTGATGTATTACATATAATTTTAATATTAAGGATCTAAAATCCAAAACATAAAATCATCAAAAGGTAAATTATTTCGCCCTAAAAATCAAAAATTTAATGATTTAAATAACGAGGAAATTTACTTTATTTTTGGCGCTCTTATTGGCTTAATAAAGCAAGGATGCTTATTGAAAAATAGATGATCAGATTAGTTCTTTGCGAATCATCGGCAATAAAATATTGATTTTATAAAATACATAAATTTGAGATAAAACAAAAAAAATTGATTATAAAAATTTCGTACAATGTTTTCACGCAATGTGGAGTAAGTGTCTAAATTATTTCACCTAAGTTATATATTATTTTTGCCGTTTTTTTCATATTTGTAGACTTTATTTATTTGTAGAACTTTAAGATTTTTAATTTATATATTTATATTTTATTATTAATAACAATTAAATTTAAAATATAGTTTTTTAATAAAAATAAATTATAAAAAATCTTCAGTGCGAAGATTCTTAAATATATTTTTCAGGGTGTTCTTTTTTCATTTTAGATATGAATTCTTCTTTATCTAAATTCCCATATTTTTTCATTAATTCACAACATTCTAAATATTCATGTTCTGCTCATTTGACATCTTCAAAACCAGTTACTTGAGTTTTATTTTTACCCTTAAATTCTTTGTAAGTTGAGAAAAAATTTCTTACTTTAACAAGTCACATTTGGTCAATATCATCTAAATTCTTAATGTGATCTAAACGATAATCATCAGCATGAACTGCAATCAATTTTGTATCAGTTTCTCCGGAATCAATCATTTTCATTGCGCCGATTACTCTTGCGTTAAGTGATGTGCCGGGTAAAAATGTTTCAGATGAGTAAACTAAAACATCTAATTCATCACCGTCTCAGTCAAGAGCTTCAGAAATGTAACCATAGTTAGCTGGATATGTAAATCCTCCTCTTAGGATTCTATCAACTTTAATTTTTTGTGTCTTTCGATCATATTCATATTTAATGCTTGAATTTTTACTAATTTCAATATTTACTTCAATATTTTTCATAAATTAAATTTTAGCATTTTTATGACTCTTTCTCTTTCTTTTATTAATTTTTTCTCATTTTAAAAAGTTGCTCATAAAAACTAATTAAACTATAGGGTAGGAGAGAAAAATGAAAATTTATTTATATGGAAAAATTGTGCATGTTAGCACTAACTATTTAATTTTAGATCATAATGGTGAAGGTGAACTTATTTATGTTCCAGATATTCAAAGATTTAAAAAAGAAGAAGTTAAAAAGATATTTATATCAAATGTAATTAATGAATATAACAAAATTACATATGGTTTCGATTGTTTTAAAGAGCTTGTTATCTTTGAAGATCTAATTGCGTTACAAGGATTGGGTCCAAAAACCGCAATCGGTATACTGAATTTAGGATGAGAAAATGTAATAAATTACATTGCTAATGATGATAGAAAGGCACTAATGGAAGTTTCCTATGTTAATCAACGTGTAGCAAATAATATTATTTTTGCTTATCGTGAAAAATATCAAAAATTCTTATCAAAATTAAGTGACGAAGAAATTTCAAAATTTAACGGAAAAATAATGAATAATACTAATACAAGAGAATTTGAAGACACTATGAAAATGCTTGGATTCAAATCACAACAAATAAAATATGCGTTGGAGAATATGAGTATTAGTGAAAATATTGAAGAAAGTGTTGAGAGGGCCATTAAAATTATAGGAAATAAGATTAATGAAGCAAGAGTTTAGGGTTGATTCCTTTGATAGATTCATTGGCCAAAATAAAATAACTAGTATTCTAAAGATAATGATATCATCTGCCAATGAACAACAATCAATGATTGACCATATTTTATTTTATGGACCCCCAGGATTAGGAAAGACAAGCTTAGCAAAAATTATTGCAAATGAGTTTAAAACTAATATCGTTTATGTTCAAGGTCCGATGATTGAAAAGAAAAGCGATGTTTTAACAATTTTTTCGTCCATTCAAGAAAATGACATCATTTTTATTGATGAAATTCACGCAATGAATAAAAATGTTGAAGAGCTATTTTATTCTGCCATGGAAGATTTTGCAATTGATATTGCTTTAGGTGTTGATGGAAACAAAAAAATAATGCGCTTAAAATTAAAAAAATTTTCACTTATTGCCGCAACAACAAAATTTAATTTATTATCAAAACCATTAAAAGATAGATTTGGTTATATTGGTAAATTACAACCCTATTCAAATAAGGAAATTGAAAAAATTATTAATCAGTCAACAGCTGCTAATTCAATAAAAATTGATAAGGAATCAATTGAATATATTGCTAAACATTCAAGACAGACACCGAGAATAGCAAATAATTTGTTAAAAAGAGTCAATGATTTTTGTATTTATGAAAAACAAAAAAAGATTACCATTGACACTGTAAAATCAGCTTTTGAATATTTAGATATTTATTTATATGGTTTGTATTTACCACAAATTGAATATTTAAAAGCACTAAATAAAACGTTTTATAATAGATATGCATCCTTGGATTCAATTTCATCAATTATTAAAGATGATAGGAGTTCTATTTTAAATGAAATTGAACCTCTACTTTTAATTTATAAGTTAATAGAAAAATCGTCAAGAGGAAGGCGGATAACAAATGAGGGAATAAAATATTTAGAAGAGCAAAAACTTATTTAAAAAAAAGAATAAGAGTTTTAGTATAATTATATGCTATGAAAAAGGCAAAATTTATTAATAATAAGTTTAGATGATTTTTAAACATATTTTTTATAATTATCATGATTCTAGCAATTGTTTTCGGCGGAGTTTTTTATTTAGGACCAAAACTAAAAGAAAATTCATCAAATCAGGTTTCTAATGCCAAAATTGGTTTGAAAATACAACCTAGAAATTTAGATGGTCAAAATAAGACAACTAATCCACATGATATTATAAATTTGACACAAAAATATATCCAGAGTAAAAATGGTGCTTTAACATCAGCATACTCTTTTAAACTACTATCAAATTCACTAGTATCAATCACTGGAAATGATGTTAAAAGTGATGAAGAATTAAATCGATTAATTTCTAATTTGGTTAATAAACCATATCTAACACTTACTGATGAAAAAGGAAATCCATTGTTCTATAAAGGAAACTTTATTTCAAGAATTCCTAATCCAAATGTTGAAAATCGGATCAATAAAACATTAGAAGATTTTATCAATGATGGTCCGGAAGATTATAATATTAATTTATTAGAAAATCCAGCAACTACTTATAATAGGGGCGGAATAAGACAAAGAATTCAAGTTAAATTAGATAGAATAGGTTGAGAACAATTTATTCAATTATCAAATGAATATTTTTATCGAAATATTATAAATAACAACAATAATTCAAATCCTAATAATCCATCTCTAAAAGTCTATTTTTGATTAAACTTACATGATTTTATTAGAGAAGCAAAAGAAAAATTTCCAGAAGATTGAAAAAAATCAGGTGAAAATCCAGTTAACTTTGCTTATATTAATAATAGTGCTAATCCAGAAGAAAGAAAAGATGAAAATGGTAGAGTTATTGAAACTAAACCACCAGTTTTAAAATTAAATGAAATTAATGCAAGACAGTATTTAATAAGTAGCGAAAATCCAGCTGCTCTATTATCTCCTGATAAAAGTGAATCATCATTTTATTTAATTAATAGAAACGAACATGGGTTAACCGATGAGGCTATTGCCTATGCAATTAATTACTCTTATTTACCATTTAATTTTGTTAAAGAATATAGTTATTTCAACGTTAATTTAAGTAATAATCAAAATAATTATTTAATTGTTATCGCAATCTTATTTTCATTATTTTCATTATTTTTAATTGCTAAATATAGATTATTGGGATTCATATCATTATTATCACTAGGTTTCTTTATCTTTGTATTCCTATCAATAATTACGGCATTTAATATTTCTATAACACCGATTATAGCCTTCGCAATAGTGTTTATGATATTCATCGTTTTTGAATTAATTCATAATAAGCTATCAATTTTTAAAAAAGAAATTAATGAAGGTTCAAATGCAAATAAGGCTATTAACAAATTATCTAAACATGGTTTTATTGTTGGTCTTGATAGTATTGCGATTTTAATTATTAGTTCAATTATTGCTATATTTATTAGCTTTTTATATGTCAATACGCTTGGAACAATAATTTTTATTGGTTCCCTATTAGCACTGTTTACCGTAGTTGTTATTAATACATTATTGTTAAAAAGTATTGTAAAAACAGAAACATTTGACAAAAACTCAAGTGCCTTAGTTTATAAAAATCAAAAAGCATATACTTTTGTAAGTAAGTTCGATTTAATAACTAAATCAAAATATTTCACAATAATTTTTGCGGTAATTGCTATTTTAACAATAGTAATTTGAGGAATCTTTGCTGGAGTAAACGGATCTGCATTAAATGGTTTAAATTTGACCAATGAAGCAAAATATTCTTTTTATTACACATTAAGTACTGGTTCAAACAATAGTTTATCTTTAGAATCAGCGCAAGAAATAGCTAATTATATTAGAAATAATTCTCAAGCTCAAGCAAATGTTTTACTTCAAAACATGTCAAATATTGTTGGCTCAAGAGTTTATATGGTTGAAGTATGATCAAATTCGGATATTTCTAGCCTAATAAATTCACCAAACTTACCACATTCATTAGAGCTAATTGAGAAGTCAATGAATGAAATTAGAATCTTAGATTTAGGACTTAATATTGGACTATTAATGGGAATAATAGTTGCTTCATTATCATTAGTATTTGTATACTTTAGTATGAGATTTTCATTAATCGCAGCTTTAATTGTAATTATAAAAGAAGCACTAATTATTATTTTTGTGATGTTATTCACAATTATTACTTATACTAATATTAATAATAGTATTTTTGGAACTTTAGTTCTGTTAACCATGTTGAACATTGTTGATTCAGCGATTAGTTCTCAAAGAATAAAAGAAGAATTTAAAAAAGATTTAAACACAAAAAATTTCATTTACGAAAAAGAAAAAATTGATGAATTGTTTAAAATTTACATACAAGATATTTTCTTTAGACAAGCTATAAACATTTTTGTAGCAATTGCGCTAATGTCTGTAATCCTACCACTAATTACTAATTTAAATCCTACATTTGTTATAAGTTTAAGTCTTGGAATTATTTCTTTAAGTTTAATAAACATATTCCTAATACCAAACATATGAAGACTGTTATATATTAAGAAATATGAAATTAAGAAAAATAGAATAAAAAATAACTATTGAAAAACAGAAGAAATAGAAGAACAAACATTTATTGGAATTAATGATTTTTCAATTTAGTAAAAAGGGGAATGGATGTTTAAAAGATTAAAAGGAATGAAAGATATTTTTAAAAAAGAAGCAGTAATTTTAGAATATATTAAGGCTTCCTTTTTTAAAATTGCAACCAATTATAATTTCGATTTCATTGAAACACCACTGTTAGAAGATATCAACCTGTTTGTTAGATCATCAGGAGAAATGAGTGATATTGTTTCTAAAGAAATGTATCACTTTAAGGATAATAGTGGAAAAGAAATTGCTCTAAGACCAGAGGGAACTGCTTCTGCTATTAGAGCATTCGTTGAAAATAAAATTAATAACTTAGAAAATAGTAAATTATTTTATTTTGGTCCTATGTTTAGACACGAGCGTCCTCAAAAAGGTCGCTTTCGTCAATTTAATCAAGGTGGAGTTGAAATTATCGAAAATAAAAGTATTAATGCTAATTTTGAAATTATTAAACTTGCGCTGGATTTTTTACATGCGATCAAAATTAGTGATTTTACTCTGGAAATAAATAATTTAGGTTCAATGGAAACTAGAACTAAATATATTAAAGTGCTAAAGGATTATTTTACCTTACATCAAAATGAATTGTCTGAAATTTCAAAACAAAGACTCGAAAAAAATGTTTTGAGAATATTAGATGATAAGGATGAATCAAAAAAGACATTTGTTAAAAATGCTCCAAAATTAATTGATTATTTATCCAAAGAAGAATTACATGATTTTAACGAGCTTTTAAATAAACTTAACGACTTCAATATTAAATATAAATTGAACCCCTATTTAGTAAGAGGCTTAGATTATTACAATGATGTTGTTTTTGAATTTGTTTCAAATTCTGAAGCCCTAGGTAGTAAATCCACAATATTAGCAGGTGGAAGATATGATGGGATGATAAATTCTTTTGGCGGACCTAATCTAGGTTCAATTGGATTTGCCTTTGGGGTTGAAAGATTACTTGAGATTATCAATTTTAACTTTGATAAATATGAGGAATTAGTCGAAAATAATCTTATCCTAATAGCATTTTTAAATGAAGAAGAAGAACAAGAAATACTTAAGATTGCATATGAACTAAGAAAGTCATTTAAAGTCAAATTAATTAACAGTAAAATTAATATTAAACAATTATTTAAATTACAATATAAATATAATCCTCGTTACTTAATTTTCAAAGAACTGAACTCAAAAAATAATGAAATTAAAGTTAAAACCTTTAAAAGTGAAAAAAGTATTGTGTATAATGGAAATGATAATTTTCAAAATCAAATTAGGGAATTGGAGTAAAAAAATGAAAAAATATTATTGCGGAAACATAAATTTATCAAATTTAAATCAAGAAATTGAATTATTTGGATGAATTGCTAACAAAAGAAAATTTAAACAACAAACTTTTATAGATTTTAGAGATTCAACTGGTCTAATTCAACTAGTTTTAGAAAATGTTTCAGATCCTAAATTAACAAAAGAAAGTTGTTTGAAAATAAATGGAATTGTTAAGAAAAGAATAGAAGCTAATCCAGAGATGAAAACAGGAGAAATTGAAATATATGTATCAAGTTATCAAATTTTAAATTCATCTAAACAAATTCCATTTGAAATTGGAAATAAAAATATTAATAACCCAAATGAAGATCTTAGATTAGAATATCGTTTCTTAGATTTAAGAGAAGAAAAAATGTTGTTTAATCTTAGATTGAGACACCAATTGAATTTAGCAATCAGAAACTTCTTCAATAAAAAAGGTTTTATCGAAGTCGAAACTCCAATTCTAGCTAAATCAACGCCAGAAGGTGCAAGAGATTATTTAGTTCCAACAAGACGTAAAGGAAAGTTTTTTGCTTTGCCACAATCACCACAATTATTTAAACAACTCTTAATGGCATCTGGAATTGAAAAATATTTTCAAATAGCTAGAGTGTTTAGAGATGAAGATTTAAGAAAAGATAGACAACCAGAATTCACACAACTTGATATTGAAATGTCATTTAGCAATCAAGAAGAATTATTTAATTTATGCGAACAAATGTGACAAGAAATTTTAGAACCACTTGGACATAAAATAAAAGCACCTTTTCCAAGAATGGACTTTGATTATTCAATGAATCATTATGGAAATGATAAACCTGATACAAGATTTGAATTTCTTATTCAAGATTACACAGAAGAACTTGGCAAAAATTACAATAATGAATTTGTCAAAGCAATTATCTTTGACCGAGACATTACTGAAAATAAAAAAATCGTTAATGAAATTTTCAAAAAAAACAATGGTAGCACTTTAGATATTATTGATATTAATAATTCTAAAAGTGAAATTGCAAACTTTTTTAAACATAACAAAGAAGCAAAAGCTTTAAAATCTCCATTTGCTATTATTTCAGCAAATCAAGATAAAGACGATGCCTTAAAATCACTAGGAGCAGTAAGAACATTATTGAATGAACTTTATAATCTTGCTAATCCTAATAAACTTAATTTTATTTGAATTGTTAATTGACCGATGTTTGAATTTGATAAAGAAACTAAGACATACGCTCCTGCACATCATGCTTTCACACAATTTGAAGAATCAACTCTTAAGTATTTAGAAACTGGAGAATTTGATAAAGTTAAAGCAAAATCTTATGACTTAGTTTTAAACGGATTTGAATTAGGTTCTGGTTCAATCAGAATACATGATCCACTAATTCAAAAAAAGATGTTTGATATTCTTAATATTTCAGAAAAAGAACAAAAAAATCGTTTTGGTTTTTTCCTAAAATCATTTGATTATGGCTTGCCTCCACACAATGGCGTAGCATTTGGAATTGAAAGAATTCTAATGATACTAACCAATTCGAAATCAATTCGAGACGTAATAGCTTTTCCTAAAAATGCCAAAGGAATTGACTTACTTACAAATGCACCATCCGATGTTACGTTAGAGCAATTAAATGAGTATGGTCTTGATATCAAAAAATAAAAGAGGAGAATAAAATGGCAGCAGTTACAATTATTTTAATTACATTTTTAATGATCATATCATTTTCAATTGTTGGAATTTCTTTTATGATGGCACCAGATTCAAACAGTTTTAGTGGAGCTTTAGTTGGAAGCAATGATTTAGACTTATTTAAAGTTTCAAAAGAAAGGGGAATCAAAAAAGTTTTAAAGTGATCGATGATTACCTTAGGTATTTTATTATTCACCTTATCACTAGCATTGAGAATAATTATTCAACAAGGTTAAAAAATATGTTATATACAAAAAATAAAGAAAAAACTACAAATTTAAAAATTACAAAACAACAAATTTTAGATTTGATAATACAAAAAAAGGAATTAGCTTTTATTCAAATTGCTAGAATACTAAGAATTCCCCCACAATTAAATAATGAATTAACTTTAAAAATAAACGAATTAATTAAAGAAAATTTAATTGAAGAAAACCGTGAAAAAAAATATATTCCTATTTACTTTTTATTTGATTTTGAAGGTACAATTTCGATAACAAATAAACGTCTTGGGTTTTTAGATTTTGAAATTAATTCAGAATCTAAAAGCGCTTTTTTAAATTCAAAACAATTACGAGCATCATTAGATGGTGATCTTGTTTTGGCGAAAATATACTACTATTATGATGCTAATAATAATTTACTATATAAGGCTAATCTAATCAAAGTAATAAAACACAATAAAAAAATTGTTATTGGTACAATTAATCAATTCAATAATAAATTCTATTTTAATGCTTTTGACGATCGCAATAAAGCCAATTTCATACTAGCTAATGATAAAGATATTCCTGATGACATAACAAACAAAGATCTTGTTAGTTGTGAAATTTTAGAACCTAATTCTGATTATGTCAAAGTTGCGTTTAAAAAGCGAATATCAAATCTGGATCATGATGATTATAATATTGAAAAAATCATGGCTTCAAACGATGTTTCGCGAGAATTTAATTTAGATGTTTTAGAATATACAAAGAGTCTACCAATCGAAGTAAGTGAAGACGAAATTGCTAACCGAGTTGATCTTAGAAATTTAATGACCGTTACTATTGATGGCCTTGATACTAAAGATTTTGATGATGCTATTTCATGTTACAAACTCGACAATGGTAATTGAAAATTATTTATTCATATTGCTGATGTTTCATACTATGTTAAAGAAGGTGATCCAATCGATACTGAAGCACTTGCTAGAGGAACAAGTATTTATTTACCTGACAAAGTAATTCCGATGTTGCCATTTGAATTATCTAATGGAATTTGTTCTCTTAACCCAAATGTTTGAAGAAATTGTATAACTTTGGAAACCGAAATTGACAATAATGGCAATAATATTAATTCAAAAATATATGCTAGTGTTATTGAATCAAATTATCGATTAACATATGACCAAGTTAATCAATATTTTCAAAGTCAGATAAATATTCCTAATGATGTTTCTAAGCTTTTAGATTCATCAAGAAAAGTAGCTAAAATTTTAAAAACAAAAAAAGAATCAGAGGGATATGTCGATTTTGAAATTAAAGAATCAAAAGTTATTATGAAAGATAACAAAGTGGTTGACATTGTTGTCAAAGAAGAAGGCGAAAGTGAAAAATTAATTGAGCATTTTATGATTCATGCAAATGAAACAGTTGCCGAAATTATGATTGCTCACAAAATTCCTTCAATTTTTAGAGTTCATGATAAACCATCTGATGATAAATTATATGCCTTGCAGGAATTATTAAAATTTAGCAATATGAAAAATATTTCTGTTCCAATGGATGGCGATCCTAGATCATTTGCTGAAATGATAGAAAAAATTAAAAGTAATTCTTTTGACGATTATTTAAAAATGGCAATGCTAAAAACTATGCAAAAAGCAATTTATTCCTCAAAAAATATTGGTCACTTTGGTCTAGGTTCAAAAGCATATTCTCATTTCACAAGTCCAATTAGAAGATATCCCGATTTATTGCTGCACCGTTTAATTAGAAATTATATTTTTCAAACTAAAACTTTGGATGAAGATAGTAGTAATAAACTTAGCGCTAAAATTGAAGAAATTGCATTAAAAAATTCGGAATCAGAAAAAATTGCGATGACTGTTGAAAGAGATATTGTTGATATTAGAAAAGCAGAATTTTTTGATAAATTAATTAATCAAAAATTTGATGCAACATTGACAAACATTGAAAAATTTGGGGCATTTTTCAATATTGATAAATACCAAACAAGTGTATTAATAAGATTTGAAAACATGGATGATAATGTTCTAAAAATTAACGATTTTTTAGCTAAAGGAGCTAAGACTTCATTAAGTGTTGGAAAAAAATACTTAATACAAATCACCTCAATTGATCGTGAAAAAGGAAATATTAATGCTATGTTAGTTTAACATCGCATTTTTTTTGTAAAATTATACTATGTCAAAACTAATTATCAAAAATAAATTTGCTAAATCAGATTACGAAATTGACAATAAATATGAGTGTGGAATTGAATTATTAGGATGAGAAGTTAAAAGTTTACGAGCAGCTAATGCAAAACTTGATAATGCTTTTTGTTCTATTAGTTCTAAAAACGAACTTTGATTAAATAACTTAAATATTGCTCAATATATGCATGTAAAAGGTGATTCTTATCGGACAAGAAAACTTTTAATGCATAAAAATGAAATCTTAAGGTTAAAAAATAAACAGGATCGTATGAGTTTAATTTTAATACCTTTAAGTATTTATTGAAAAGATAATCATATTAAAGTTGAAATTGCTTTGGCAAAAAAATTAAAGAAATTTGACAAGCGTGAAAAAATTAAAGAAGAAGAAATCAAGAAAAGAACAAAACTAATTTATTAGGGGATGTAAAGGCTTCGACATATGTTAATGCTATTAAACTTCAGTGGTCTTGTAAACCTAAATACTTCTAGGCTTTTTAAGCGCAGAACAAAAAAACGAAAAAGCATCATTTGTTAACTCAATGATGTACTCAAACCCAGTTTACGCATACTAGTTAAATTGGTCGATTAGCAAATAGCTCGGTTTGCTAAAATCGTTGAGAGCTTGATAACGAAATTTTAACCGCCTTCGTTATGACATTTAGGTTAATCGGCGAATAGAATTTGTTAGTTAATATATTTCGCTTAAATCATTAACTGAATAAACTTGTAAACGTTTAATAGCGGCGATGTGTGGACCGGGGTTCGATTCCCCGCATCTCCACCATTTTTTTTATTAAATTTAATATTTAATTTAGAAAAGTATATTTATAGATATAATAAAAGAATAAAAGTATATAAAATAGGAGGAACAAAATGCCAGTTCGTTTAGTAGTTAACCATGATGATGGTTGGGCTGTGAAAAATCCCAAAGGGAAAAAAGCTTTAAGAATTTTTAAAACTCAAAAGGAAGCTGTGGATTATGCTAAATCACTTAAAGACACCACTTCTGTAAATGTCCAAAGTAAAACCGGAGCTTTTAGAAAATTCACAAGTTAAAATATGTATAAGATTTTAGATGGTAAAAAATTAGCTTCAAGCATCAAAGAAGAAATTAGCGAAATTATTAATAAACTAAATAAAGACGACATACCAACTTTAGGAATATTACAAGTTGGTGATTTAGCTGAGTCTAATATTTATATAAAACATAAAATAGGGATTGCTAAAGAAATCGGCATGGAAACTATTTTGATTAAATTAGCAGAAAATTCTAGTGAAGATAGCATTATTGCAGCTATTAATGATTTAAAACAAAAAAGTGATGGATTTATTATTCAGTTGCCAATGCAAACTAATCAAGTAAAAAATACACAAAAAATTTTAGATCTAATTCCAAAACATCAAGACATTGATGGTTTGAGTTCACTAAATAATGATGTTGATTATAAACTTATGGATAGTTTTCTACCTGCTACACCATTAGGAATCATAATTTTATTGAAACATTATAATATTTCGTTAACAGGTCAAAATATAGCTGTTATTGGCCAAAGTAGAATTGTTGGATATCCTTTGTCTAATTATTTTGAACAGCTAAATAATAAAGTTTATCGATATGATAAATTTACGCCAAAAGATACAATCATTAAAAATGATATTGTTGTTATTGCTACAGGAGTTAGAAATTCAGTTAGTGTTGACCTAATAAAACCAAATGCTGTTGTTGTTGATGTAGGAATACATAGAATTGATGACAAAATTGTTGGTGATGTTGATTTTGACACTTATAAAGATATTGTTTCGTATATTACCCCTGTGCCAGGCGGAGTTGGACCTATGACTGTTATTTCATTAATATTAAATCTAATAAAAGCTAAGACCATAGCAAATTCAGGACTCGCTAATTTATATGACAGAATAAAAAAATACTGATAGATTTTTTAGATATTTAAAAAGGTACAAAACATATTGTATCTTTTTATTTTTTTATGTAAAATATTAAAAATATTATTTTTAAAAAGGAGACAAATATGATTATTGGCATAAGCGGTATGATTGCTGCGGGTAAAAGCAGTCTATCAGAAAAACTTCACAAACATTACAAAGATTCGTATATGTTACACGAATTTGAAGAAGATGACGAGGTGTTTAATACTTTTTTAAAATGACTTTATGAGAAAAAACCTAATTTAACTATTGGTTTTCAATCTTATATTGTAGAAAATCACTCAGCAAAATTTATTGAAATGTTAAAAAAATTTAAATATGAAAAACAGGATTTAATAAAAAAACATATATTTTTGGATAGATTCTCAGTTGAACATTATATTTTTGCAAAATTAATTTTAAAAGAAAAAGAGCCACGCTATTTAGAGGCCTATGATGCGCTTTTTGAGAAATTAATTAGTAAAAGTGAGTTACCAAATTTAGCAATATTTTTAGATATTAATTTTGACACATTTAAAAAGAGAATATTTGAACGTGGAAGAAATAGTGAAATTGAAAATTGGGACAATAATTATGATTATTTTAAAAAATTACATGATAATTATTTAACTATTTTTAAAGAAATATCAAATAAATTCAACCTAAATTATATAATAATTGATACAAATAACCTAACAGAAGATCAAGTGTTAGAGAAGGCAATTGCAATAATCGATAAGGAGTCTTTAAAATATGAAAATAGATTCGAGAATAGATAGAATATTATTTGACCAAGAAACATTAGAAAAGCGAATATCTGAATTAGCCAATTGGGTAAATGACGAATATAAAAATTCTGATAATTTAATTTTAGTTGGACTACTAAAAGGATGTTTACCCTTTATGGCTCAACTAATAAAAGGAATAACAGTTGATTTCGTAATGGATTTTATGATAACAAGTTCATATGAAGGCACTGACAAATCATCAGGAAATGTTAAAATTGTTTTAGACTTGATAAATAACATAGAAAATAAAGATGTTTTAATAGTTGAAGACATTGTTGATACTGCTAAGACAATGGAAAAAGTAGTTTCAATGTTAAAATCAAGAAATCCAAAGTCATTAAAGGTTTTAACACTGTTAAATAAACCAAGTAATAGAGTTGTAAATTTTGAACCAAATAACTATGGATTTATTATTGGAAAAGATGATTTTGTTGTTGGTTTTGGATTTGATTGAGATGAAAAAATGCGACAACTACCATACATAGGAACAATAAAGCTAGAAAAATAGCTTTTTATTTTATTTAATATAAAAAAAATAATTTAAGTTATTAGATATTATAATTATAAAGTTATGATAGAAGTAAAAAAATTATGTTATAAATATCCCGGCGCTCAACGTTTTGCTTTGTTTGAAGTTGATCTCAAAATTGAAGATGGACAGTATGTTGCAATTTTAGGTCACAATGGTTCTGGAAAGAGTACATTTTCCAAAGTTTTATCCGCAATTTATAAATCAACATCAGGAAAAATACTGATAGACGGATTAGAAATAAATTCAGAAAATTTACGAGAAATTCGTAAAAAAATCGGAATAGTTTTTCAAAACCCAGATAATCAATTTATTGGATCGACAGTTGAGGATGATATTGCTTTTGGATTAGAAAATAAAAAAATGACATATGAAGAAATGCATGAGATTGTTTTAAAGTATGCAGACGAAGTTGGAATGTTAGATCAACTAGAGCGTGAACCACAAAATTTATCAGGTGGACAAAAACAAAGGGTTGCTATTGCTTCAACACTAGCTTTAAATCCAGATATTATCATTTTCGATGAAATTACTTCTATGTTAGATCCCAAAGGACGAAATGATATTTACAAAATAATTCATAATTTACACAAAACTACTAACAAAACTCTAATTTCAATTACTCATGATATGGATGAAGCTTTATTAGCTGATAAATTAATAGTTTTCTCTGGTGGACAAGTTATCGCTCAAGGAAAACCAATTGAAATATTAAATAATAAAGAAATTATTCAAATAGCAAAAATCGATTCACCATTTATTTATAAGTTAAGCCAAATGATTGAAGGAATTGACCCAACATATGATGCAGAGGAGCTTATTAAACAATTATGCAAATAAAAGTTCAAAATATATCAAAAGAATACAATAAAGGTCTTCCTACATATATAAAAGTTTTAGATGATGTTTCGGTTGAAATAAATGAAAATGAAGCAATTTCAATTATTGGGCCAACAGGTTCAGGAAAAACAACTTTAATAGAACATTTTAATGCTCTTCTAATTCCCAATTCGGGAAAAATCATTTTTAAGGATGTTCCTTTTGTTCAAAAACAAAAAAAACCAACTAAACCAAATAAATCAAAATTTAAAGATCAAGATGAATATAATAAAAATTTAGAAAAATACAAAGCTGATTTGGCAGAATATTTAAATATTCCAAAATATGAAAGAATAGAAATTATTGAGACTGATATTGAAATATCTAAAACAATAAAAAAAATAAAAAAAGTTAAATCTTTGCGGAAACAAGTTGGTGTTGTTTTTCAATTTGCTGAATATCAACTTTTTGAATCGACAATTGAAAAAGACATTATTTTTGGTCCTATTTCAATGGGTATTAAAAAGAATAAAGCAAAAGAATTAGCAGGTAAATATTTAGAAATGGTGGGATTACCAATTGATTATTTACATAGAAGTCCCTTTAATTTATCAGGAGGACAAAAAAGAAGAGTTGCTCTTGCTGGAATCTTAGCAATGGAACCACGATTTCTTGTTTTGGATGAACCAACTGCTGGATTAGATCCTCAAGGTGTTGAAGAAATGCTTCAACTATTTTATAATTTATACAAACAAGGAAAAACAATTGTTATTGTTACTCACGATTTAGATAATGCTCTAAAATGAACAAACCGAACATTATTTGTTAAGGATGGACAAATTATTAAAGATGGTAACACCTATGAGATTTTAAATGACCAAGAATTGCTATTAAAAAATAATTTAATTCCAACAAAATTACTATCATTTGTTGCTAAACTAAAAGAAAATAATATTGATGTTGGCAAAGTTACTAGTATTGATGAATTAGGAAACAAATTAAATGAATATTTAAAGAATAAAAAATCAAAAAGGAGTCGCAAACATGAATAAAGCCATTATTGGAAAATATTTGAATTTGGAAACTCCTATTCATAAATTAGATCCACGATTAAAATTTTTAGCAAATATTCTTTTTATAATACTTTTTTTTATTGCCGATCACTTTATTACTCTAATTATTTTGACAATTTTTATGATGGTAGTTTATATTATTGCCACTAAATCAATTAAGTCCTGTTTTTCAAAATTAAAATTACCGCTTTATATAGCAATTTTTTTACTCATTGTTAATATGCTAACAATTAAAGGTGCAGCCGCCAATGCTAGTGGAGAGTTTATTCCTATAGGTTCGGAGGCAAATGTTGATTCATATGTTTACTACCGTGGTAAAACAATAATTAACACTATTTATTGAGCGCCATTTGGCCAAGATAAGGTTTTTCAATTAACTAAATTTACTATTTTTAGAACAGTATCAATATTTATAAGAATTTATGGTGTTATTCTAACAACAACAGTACTAACAGTATCTACAAAGCCTGTTTTGTTAACTAGGGCAATCAATGATTTACTATTTCCATTAAAATTAATTAAAATTCCAACCGAAATAATTACTATGATAATCTCAATCGCACTAAGATTCATTCCTACACTATTAGAAGAGTCAGGAAGAATAATGAAAGCTCAATCAAGTCGGGGAGTTGATTTTAAAAATGGAAATATTAAAGATAAAATGAAATCTTTTGTAGTTTTAATTGTTCCTATTTTTGTCTCTTCATTCACAAAAGCCAATGATTTAGCTGATGCTATGACTTCGAGAGGATATGAACCATATTCAAAGAGAAGTCATTATCGTCAATTATTTCCTAGTTGAAGAAATATGGTCGCAATTTTATTAATAGGATTGTTATCAGCGTTTGTTATTGTATGTCAATTAGATGCAGTTAGCTTGCCATCATGATGATTAGTAACATTTCAAAGAGTTTAGGAATAAAAATGGAAGAAAAACAAAAAAATGAAATACGAAAACAAGTTTTTGAACTAAGAGAAAAAATTAACGAATGAGATAAAGCATATTATGATTTAGATAATCCGTCTGTTCCCGATTCAGTTTACGATATTGAATTTAATAAATTAAAAAAATTAGAAGAGCAATATGCTCACTATTTTTCTTATGATGAACTAAAATCATCACCAACACAAAAAATCAACTCATCTGCTTCAAATATTTTTAAAAAAGTTCGACATGATAGTCCAATGCTTTCATTGAATAAAGCTTATTCAATTGATGAAATTAAAAAGTTCATTGATAACATTGCCAAGATTACTGATCAATATAGTTTTTTTATCGAACCTAAGATTGATGGTATTTCAATTTCCATCAAATATAGAAATGGCAAATTATTTCAAGCTCTTACTCGTGGTGATGGAAAAATTGGAGAAGATGTAACTGAAAATGTTCTGCAAATTAAAGATGTTCCTAAAACTATTAATTATCCTAATGATTTAGAAGTTAGAGGAGAGATATATTTATCGCTTGAAGAATTTAATAATCTAAATAAAGAATTAGATTCAAAAGGAAAAGCAAAATTAGCAAATCCCAGAAATGCTGCCGCAGGAACATTGAGACAATTAAATTCACAAATTGTTAAAGAAAGAAATTTATCAGCATTTTTATACTATGTAGTTAATCCAACTCAACATCAAATTGAGACTATGGAGCAATCATTTCATTTTTTAAATTCGTTAGGATTTATGGTTTCAAAAGAAGTCAAACACATCACTAGCATTCAAGAAATTGAAAAGTATATTAATGAATTTAAGAATATTAAACAATTATTGAATTATGAAACTGATGGCATCGTTATTAAATTAAACGAGATAAAATATTATAACAAATTAGGATCAACATCAAAATTTCCACATTCAGCAATAGCTTTTAAATATGAACCAGACACAGCAATAACAATTCTTAAAAAAATATTTATAACAACGGGTAGAACTGGATTAATCACCTATAATGCTCTACTTGAGCCAGTTGAATTATCAGGATCATTAGTTAGCTATGCAACACTCAATAATTTTCAATACATTGACGATTTAAATTTAAATGAAAATGATTTAGTTTATGTCAAAAAAGCTGGCGAAATTATTCCATGTATTATTGGCCTAGCTTCGAAAAAAAATAAGGATAATAATTCTAAATTTAGTAAATTTTTATTCTGTTCATATTGTAATTCACCTTTACAAGATTCAAATTCACAACTTGAACAATTCTGTGTCAATCCAAAATGTCCAGAAATAAATCGGAGAAAGTTAATTCACTTTTGCTCAAAGGAAGCAATGGATATTGCTTCATTAGGAGAAAAAAATATTGAACTTCTTATTGATAATAAACTACTATCAACACCACCAGATATTTATAAGCTTAAAAACTTTAAAGATGAATTAGTTAAATTAGAAAGATTAGGAAATAAATCAGTACTAAAAATTCTTGATGCCATCGAAGAAACTAAAAACAAATCACTAGAAAAGTTAATTTTTGCGTTGTCAATTAAACTAATAGGTGCTAAGGTTGCAAAACTAATAGCATCTGAAGTAAAAGAATTCAACAAATTTGTTACTTTTAATTTTTCGGATTTAATGAAATATAATGAAATTGGAGAAAAAGTTACTAATTCGATTATCGAATGAGTTAAAAATGAAGATAATATTAAACTTGTCAATGATTTACTGAATGAAGGTCTTAATTTAAAATATATAAATTATGCTAAGAATACCAAATTTCAGAATTGTTCATTTGTCATAACTGGTGTTCTTTCAAAACCAAGATCTTATTTTGAAGATTTAATTATTACTAATGGTGGAATTTTAAAAAATTCAATATCATCTAAAACAACTTATTTACTGGCGGGTCACGACGGAGGATCAAAGCTTTCAAAAGCCAATAGCCTAGGAGTAAAAATAATTAACGAAAATGAATTTAATGAACTAATGAGAGATTAAATGCTTTCATTTTTTTATTAACAATTTTAGCTCATAAATTTCATAAAAAACAAAACTCAAAATAATAGCCAAGAATGGTAGTTTTATCACATTAATCATATAAACTCCTCTATGAATAAAATTGATGAATGCTTCTAGAAATATAAAATAATAATAAGTTAAATAATTAGTTCATCAAAAAAATAGTGAAAAGCAATACGAAATAATAGCGATAGGTAAAAATAAAAGTTGATAAATAAAACCAAGTATGTTAATTCGATCATTAATTGAAATACTAATTAAAGTTGAAAAAATGTATGCCACAAAAAGAATTAATAAATTTTTTAGTCATTCTCGTTTAATAAAGGTAAAAAGTTCAATAGAAATGAATATGATCATGGTAATTCCATATGATAAAATAAAAGCAAAACTAAAAATGTTTGATATATTAAACAATGTTGTAATTAAAGCGGTCATTGATAATATTGCTAGATTTGAAATTTTATTTTTCAAATAAAGTTTATTTATTGAGTATATAAAAATAAATATAAAAGCCCTAGTAGCACTAATGGGAAAATTAAGAATAATTAAATAAATTAATAGTAAAAAAATCGCAATAAAATAAGAAATTCGATGTTTTTTCATTACATAATTTATTGTTAGAAAAATTAACCCAAAATGAAATCCACTAACTGTAAAATAATGAAAAATATTCAGCTCTTTTAATTTCATTATTGTTGGATCTTTTCCGTCGTACACATTCAATAAAATTAGAAATAAATATTTTTTAACAATGGAATGATGATATCCAAAGTTAATTATCGGAATTTTTTCAATTACATAATTATTTTTGTCAATAATTAGTTGTAGAAATGTTCCTTGACTTAAATTAAAGGAACTTAAATTTTTTATAAGTGATATTTTTCCATCAACAAAAATTTTATATTTGAAAAAAGCATCATTTTTTATTCGAATGTTATTTATTAATAGTTTTAAATTCTTATATTTCGCAATTATTGAATTATCAAAAATTCTAATAATGTTTATTTTCGCATTAATTTTGACATTATCATAAGAGTTTATAATTCACTTGAAAGCTAAAAAAGCAATTGAAAATAACAACATAAATCAAAATAATAAAATTCAATATCTTCAATTGAGAATATTGATAGCTGATATAAAAATAATTAATGCAATGAAAATCGGTAAATTAATTTTTCACAATAACAGTAGAAATACTAATGCTGCGATCGTGGCTGAAATAAAGGAATTTATAAAAGAATATTGTTTTGCAAAATTTTTAATGTTTTTTCTCCTATACCATTGATTTTTGCCAATTCTTGTCAGGTAGTTTTATAATCATTTTCCTCTAAATGACTAATAATTAATACCGCAATTTTCTTTCTAATTCCTAAATTAATAAAATCTGAAGCATTTTTAAAATACTTAAGTTCTTTTTTTACATTTCTAAATTCTTTAATAAATATTTTTTGATTATCTTTTAATTTTTCTTGACGATTTACATTATTTAAATTAGCTCCAAATTTTAATTTGCTTTTAATTAAAAGGTCATTTATCGTTGCTCCAAATTTTAATGAATAATCACCAGGATATAAAACAGCGCCATCTATTCTCACGGTAATATATTTTGATTCGTTATCATTATTTGAATTTTCTTTTAGTTTGCTCTTAGCAAAAAAATTGCTATGAATTGCTATAGAAGATAACACAATTAGTGATGATATAACGAAACCAACTGATATAAAAATTATTTTTTTGCCTTTTTTCATAATATTTCCTTTTTCATATTATGAATTACTATTAAATTTAAATTTGATTTTTAAGAAAAATATAATAAAAAAATAATAATTAATTTTTTGAAAATACAGTGTTCAAAAGCATATGAATAAATTAAAAATCACAACCTTGTTTAATTGTGATTTTTTCTAACATAATTTTACTCACTAACTGGATTAGCGTTGTGTCATATTTCTTGAATATCTTCATCATCTTCTAAATCATCAACGAAATTTTCAATTTGATTAAATTTTTCTTCTGGTACATCAATTTTAGAATTAGCTAAATAAGTAACTTCTGCTGTAAGATAATTTTCAATTTTGAAATTTTCATCAACGGCTTGTTTAACTTTTTGAAAATTAGATGGATCAGTTATTATAGTATAAACATTATCCTCATTGACAAAATCTGATGCTCCAGCTTCTAAAACAGTCATCATAACTTCTTCTTCATTTGCTAATTCATTTGAAAATTCAATTAAACCTTTTTGATCGAAAACATATGGAATGGTTCCTTGTTTTCCTAATTGGCCATTATGTTTATTAAAATAGTGTTTGATGTTTGATGATAGCCGATTAAAGTTATCAGTTAAACAACTTACTAAAAAATTAACACCGCCAAATGCTGTTCCTGAATATAAATAACCTTGAAAATTGGCACCTTCTTTTGAGCCACCGGCAACTTTCGAAATTGCTTTTTCAATATTTGATTTGGGCATACTTTTAGCTTTTGCCTTAGCAATTGCTAATTTTAGACTTGGATTAGAGTCCGGGTCTGGTCCTCCGATTGTAGCAGCAACAATAATTTCTTTTGAAAATTTTTGAAAAAGTTTGCTTCGTTTAGCATCCATTGCCGCCTTGTGATTTTTTGTTGTCGCTCATTTTGAGTGTCCTGACATATTATTCTCCTAATAAATTTGCTGTTGTAAATAATTAATGTTTATTATATCAAAAAAATAATCGAGTATATTTAAGAATTGATTATAATAAGGTATATGTATTTAATTAAAGGAAATGAAAATTATTTTATTAAGCTCGAAATTAATAAGATAATTGAAAAACTAAAAAAAGAACATAATGATTTAGAAATTTATAATTTTTATCAATTAATTAATTTAGAAGAATTATCTGATGCGATTTTTAATTCTGATATGTTCAACACTCCAAAAGTAATCATTATTGAAAATGCCGATTTTTTCAATAATAAAATTAAAACAAACCCCAATGAAATTAATGAATTTTTATCACTTATCAAAAATCAAGTTGAAGATTGTACAATTATATTTACTCAAGACATTCAAAAATATGATAAAAATTTTGCGCCATCAAATACGTTTAAAGCTATTGAAAAAGAAGCAACCGTCATTGAAGCTAATAAAATTCCTGATAGAGATTTAGCGGCATATATTAAAAAAATGGTTTTAGCTAAAAAAGGCACAATTGACGAATTTGCTTTATCACAATTTTTAGTAATGGTTCCAAATGATATGAGTTTAATTAGTAGTGAAATTGATAAGTTATTACTTCAAAACAATCATATTACTGAGACAATGATAATCAATAGTAGTGTTGCTTCATCAACAAATATTGATTTTTCATTTACAGATGCCATTTTAAAACAACTACCACCACATATTATTATGTTACATTACAATGAACAATTAAACTATGGCATTTCTCCAACACAAATAATTTCGCAAATTGCTAATATTTTAGTTACAGCCAAAAACATAGCTATCTTTAGATCAAACCATTTTACTCAAGAAGAAATTTCAACAGAGCTAAATATGCACATTTATAGAGTAAAATTATTTCAAGATTTCATTAATAAATTTACAACTACAAAATTGAATTTTTTAATTCAGGAACTTGCTAAATTAGAATTAGAAATCAAAAAAGGTAATACAGATGAAATACTGGCATTAAAATGATTTATGTTAAATCTAATTAAATAAAGGGAGATATTATGCTACAAAATGCAACACCACGAATATTATTATATGAAATTAAACTAGAAACTTTTTGTGATAGCAATGGAAGTAATTTCGGAGATTTTAATGGACTTCTATCAAAAAAAGAGTATTTGAAAAGTCTAAATATCAATGTTTTGGCAATTAACGATATTCTTAGTCAGTATCAAAATAAATTCGAATTACAAGAAATAAAAAAGCGCTATGGTTCAGTTTCGAATTTTGTATCATGTGTAAATCAATTTCGCGAAATTGATATTGAAATTGCTCCAATAATAGATATTAGTAAAATTAAACAATCATACATCAATTTAAATAATATGTTAGATTTGTATGAATTAAGCAATGATAATAACAATACTAAAAAATTAACATCGCTAGATACATATTTGATTAATGATAATGATAAAAACACAAGCCTTGACGCTCTGTCAAATTTAATTAAATATCTTACTAAAGTAGTTAGTTTCTATGCACAATGTAAGGTGAAGACAATTATAATTTCCAATTTTGATTTTTTAATTGATGAAAACAATTTGGATGAAGCAAATAAATTTCAATTTTTACAAGATGTGTATCGAATCATTAAAAGAATTAATGTTGATATCACCGTTATTCTAAAGAACTCCTATTTTAAAAAACCAATTTTTAAAAAAATGCTAAATTTAGAAAAACAATGTTTTGATTATCTATATCTAAATTTTTTAGCAAATAATCAACTAACTAATAATTTTAAAAAAGCAAAACTCCAAAAATTTAATTTTAAAATTTTTTTAAAAGAATATAAACCATTTACTGATGATAAACGAATAATTCTAACATTGGGGGCAGATCATGTTGGAAGAATAAATTCACGATGAGGTAATGAACTCGGATATATTTATGAGGCGGCAAAAACTTTTTTAATGATAATGTTTGCTGCTCATAATTCAGTGGGAATATATTATGGCGATGAGTTAGGAATTTTACGAGCCAAAATTAGAAAAACCTATGATTTCAATAATGAAAATTACAATGAAGAAAAAAGATTTTATCAAGCTAATAATATATCAAATGAAGAATATTTTAAGGCACAAGCATTTCAAAATAAATGAAGTTCTTATACTTGAATGCCTTGAAACGAAATGAGTGGTATTAGTAGATCAAATGAAAATAAAAACAGCTTGATTTTAAGTCCAATAAAATTAAATATTACCAATGTTGATTATCAGCTAAAAACTCAAAGCAGCCCATTGATTTTTTTAAAAGAGTTATATGAGTTTATTTTTAAGTCAAATGACTCTAAACTATTAGGAGATTCAACAATTGCAATCTCTTCACATAGAAAAGGAATTATAAAAATTCAACACCGCTTGAGTGATAATAAAATCATTATGTTTGTTATAAATTTAACAGCTAAACACTTAACGTTTAGAAATAATGATGAATATAAAATAATTTTAAGTACATATCATGACAAATTTTATTCATCAGTTCCTAATAATCTATGTCCATTCGAAAGTCTTATATTAATTAAAGAAAATGAAATTATTAGTTAATTTAATTTGAGTTGCTAGTGTTTATTAATTATATTTTTGTTTTCAAAATTAATAATATATAATTTAATTCTAGTATGTAAGGAGTAATATGAATAATTTTTTAGCAAAATTTGCTGAATCTTCAGAAGTAAAACCTTCTGGAGGCATTGGTAATACAGTTTTATATGTATTGCTAGGAATTCTTCTTAGTTTTCTAATTGCCTACATTATTTGAAAAGTAATAAAAGGAAAAATATATAAGAAAAAAGCTGAAAAAGTTGAACAAATAAAGGCCAAAAAGATTTTATCTCTATATTATGAATATATTTTGAGTTTTCAGGAGATTATTATATTCACTCAAAATGAATTAGACAAATTCATGAAAGGTGATTCTAACCGGAAAATGGGAGAAATTAAAAATGGTTCAAAAAAATTATTACAGAAATTAATTAACCGTGAAGATTTCTCAACCTCTTTTTTAGAAAAGAATGAATATAAAGCTTTTATAAATAATGTAGATAGTCTTAACTTAGTGCAATGTAATTTGTGAGCTAAAAAAATCCCCGAAACTTTGGAGTTTTTTAAACAGCAATACGAATCAGTGCCTGAGGGAAATAAGAAATCAGAATATCTAGATCTGGTTAGAAAATCAATTATGGAGAAATATTATGAATAAAAATGTAAGTGATTCAAAATCACAAACAAAAAAAATAAAATCAAAATTTGGTATCGCAAACTGATTAACTGTAACGCGAATGTTAATCATGATTCCCTTTATTTGTATTTTATCAGCTTCATCAGCCTTAATTTTGAGTGGTGGAGGAAGCTTTGCTTATTCAGGAATAAAAATAATTTCTGAAAATAAACATGCGGTGTCGCTTTCGATTATGTATTGACTTAACGTCGGATTATTTATTGCAGCTATGATTACCGATTTTGTCGATGGATATTATGCTCGGAAAACTAAAACCGTTTCCACTTTTGGAAAAGTTTTTGATCCAATTGCTGATAAAATAGCTACAGTTTTAATGATGATATTTTTATCAATAGCAAATTATAGTTATCTTCCAATTGTAGTTTTATTTATCATAAGAGACATAATGGTAGATGGTTCAAGATTATATGCTGCTAAAAAAGATATTAAAATCGCCGCTAATTGATGAGGAAAAGCTAAAACTATTGTTGTTTCTTTATCATTAATTATCATAGCTTTTGCCGGCCCTTGATTATACGGTTATGAAATAAGCAAAGAAGATAACAATAAATACTTAAAATTCTATGCTAATATTCCATTAATTTTAGGTTTGATTGTTGCCTGAGTTAGTGGAATAATCTATATGTCAAAATATTTAAAAGGAATTAAAAATTCATTAAATGAAAATGCTAATTCATCTTCTAAATTAAACATGACTAATCAACAAAATACAAATGATACAGTTAGACCGCTAAATGAAAGCAGTAAAAAACCTGAAATTGAAGAAATTAAATCAAGTAAGCCAATTAATAATCAAAACAATACTAAAGATAATAAAGAATCAAAATCTGGTGAAGATATTGCTGATGACCCATTTTTTGATTAAAATAAGATTTTTATGTATTAACAAACAATAAAACAAAAAACATTTATAATATTCAATATACTTAATTGAAGATATTGATAGGAGGTGCATATATGCCAAGAGAAGGATTAACCTTAAGATGTGAAACTTGTAAAATGGAAAACTATATAACAAAGAAAAACAAGAAATTGCATCCTGATAAAATGGAAGTAACAAAATACTGCTCAAAATGTAATTCACACACTGCTCATAAAGAGAAAAAATAATTTAAAGAGGTAAAAATGTTAAAAACAAAATTAGAAAATATTTTTAAAGAAACAAAGGTGAACGCAATTATTTCTAGCTCTCCGCAAACTCGTTTATGATATTCAAATGTTCAAACTTCAGATGGATATCTAATAATTGAACCTGAAAAAGCTTATCTTTTTGTTGATGGTAGATATATTGAATATGTAACCAAGAACGCAAAAAATGTTGAGGTTCATTTATTAGAAGGAGACAGTTTTAAAACTTTTTTAGCAAAGAAAAATTATGCAAAAATTGGTGTAGAAAAAGAATATGCAACTCTTGAAACTTTAGATTATTTAGAATCAATTTTACCTAAAGCAAAACAAATTTCAATAACAGCACAAGAAATGAGAATTGTAAAGGATGAAGAAGAAATAGAAAAAATTAAAGAAGCTTGTTTAATTTCTTTACAAGCCTTTGAAGAGCTTAAAAAAGTATTAGTAGAAGGAATGACTGAACTTGAAGTTTCAAATAAATTAGGATATCTAATGAGATTATTTGGAGCTGAAAAAGAAAGTTTTGACACTATTGTTGCTTTTGGTTCAAATGCTGCTGAGCCTCATCATCACCCTACAAATCGTAAATTAAATGATGGTGATATTGTTAAAGTTGATTTTGGTGCCCAATTCAAAGGATTTGCTAGTGATATAACTAGAACATTCTTCTTTGGAAAACCAAAAGAAAAAGAATTAGTTGAAATTCTTGAAATTGTAACAGAAGCTCAAAAATTAGGAATTGAAGCTGTTAAGCCTGGTATTCAAGCTAATGAAATTGATAAAATTTGTAGAGATTTCATTGATAACAAAGGATATGGTAAATTATTTATCCATTCAACTGGCCACGGTGTTGGAATTGATGTTCACGAAATGCCAGGTGTAGGTCGAAAAGTTGAAAGCATTATACTAGAAGAAGGTATGATTATCACAGTTGAACCTGGAATTTACATCGAAGGTCTAGGCGGTGTTAGAATGGAAGACACAATTCTAGTAACTAGCGATGGCCATAAAATTTTGAGTAGCTTAGAGTAATAAAATATAACTATAAAAATATCTTTTATCATGGGATATTTTTTTATTATTTGATTAATATAGCATTATAATTTATGTAATTACTTTTTACAAAAGTAATCAATAGAACAAAAATGGAGGAGTATTATGAATAAAATATACTTAGCAGGTGGATGTTTTTGAGGAATGGAAGCATATTTTTCAAAAATTAAAGGAGTAATTAGTACAAGAGTGGGATATGCAAATGGCATTACCACCGAAACTAGTTACTATCAAATTAAAAATACCGATCATGCTGAAACTGTAGAAATAGAATACAACCCTAATGTTATTAACCTAGCAGAAATTTTAGAAAGATTTTTACTATTAGTTGATCCTTATTCAATTAATAAACAAGGAAATGATATTGGAAGACAATATCGTACAGGAATTTATTATGTTGATGACTATAGTAGAAAATGTGCGCTATTAACATTAGAAATCTATGAAAAAAATCACAATGGTAAAAAAACTGTAATAGAAGTTGAAGAATTAAGTAATTTCATTCAAGCTGAAGAAAGTCACCAAAAATATTTAGAAAAACACCCTGGTGGATATTGTCACATTAACTTAAGCAATTTATCTATGCCACTTTCTAAATTTAAAAAACTTCAACTAAATGAAATTGAAAATATGGAATTAGATGAACTTTCAAGAAGTGTAATGTTAGAAAAAGCTACAGAAAGACCATTTACTTCAAAATTAAATGACGAAAAAGCAATTGGTTTATTTGTTGATAAAATTAGTAAAGAAGCATTATTTATTAGTGATGATAAATTTGATTCAGGTTGTGGTTGACCTTCATTTACCAAAGGAATTACCACAGATTCAATTAGCTACAATCAAGATCTCTCACACAACATGAATCGTATTGAAACTACATCAAGAATTCAAGATTCACATTTAGGCCATGTATTTGAAGATGGACCTAAATTACGTGGTGGATTAAGATATTGTATTAATGGAGCAGCACTAAACTTTATTCCTGTTGAAAAATTAAAAAATAGTGTTTACGAAAATTATCTTCCATACTTTAAATCAGAAGTTGAAAAACACCAATAAAAAAATTCTTACCTTAAAAGCGGTAAGATTTTTTAAAATAACTTTTCTTGTTGTTCAGTTGCATTAATTAATTTAATGTCATCTAACAGCATTTCAATTTCTTGTTTATAAATTGGTTTATTATCAACATAAGGAGTTTCAAGAATAATTGGGATATTTTGAAAATCTTTATCAAACACAAATTTTTTAAGTGTATTTAATCCAATAAAACCCTTGTTCAAATTAGCGTGACGGTCTTTTTTAGCTCCAAGTTCATTTAAAGAATCATTTAAATGAATTACTTTTATATACTTTAAATAATCATGAGCGACTAAATAAGATTTAAAATCGTCATAATTTTTGATATTGTACCCTGCATCTCAAACATGGCATGTATCAAGACAAATAGCAACACGTTCACTATTTACTTGTTTGATTATATAATCTATTTCTTCAAACGAAGAACATACTTGTGAACCCTTACCAGCCATGGTTTCAAGGCAGATAATAACATCATCTGTTGCCGCTATTATTTCATTTAAACTTTTAACTAAAGTTTCTAGAGCATCTTTTTTTGAATACTCTGTTGAAGAGCCGGGATGCAAAACTAAATATTTTGCTTTAATTGTGTTCATTCTTTTAATTTCGCTAATCAAAAAATCAATTGCGAATTTGTGCTTTGCCGGACTTGCTGGGTTAACAATATATGGAGCGTGAACAACAATATTTTCCGATGGAATTACTGATGAATATTTTTGCAGGTATTTATCATAGTTATACTGCGAAGGATCAACTCTCAAAGTAGTTTGTGGAGGCCCTAAATAAATCATCATTGCATTAGCACCGTTTTCTAAACTTTCTTCAATAGCACCAATTAGATAATCAGGTTTTTTAAAAGAAATATGGCTACCTAGTTTAATCATATTATTTCCTTTTTAAATATTTAATGTTATATAAATCGATAATATACATTTAATTAATCTAGATCATAACTTTCGTTAACAAAGAATTCTTTTAATTTTTTACGTTTTTGAGGATGTTTTAATTTTCTTAAAATTTTAGTTTCAATTTGTCTTACTTTTTCTTTAGATACACCTAACTCCTCAGCTAATTCATCTAAAGTATGAGGATAGTAGTTATTTCCCTTTAAATCATTGATACCATAACGTTTTCTAATTAATTCACGGTCTGATATATCATTTAAACCTTCTTCAATCATTTCGTTTAAAATAACGCTTAATTCTTCACGGCTAGCAAAATTAGTTGGAGAAATAATGCTTTCATCTTTAACAAAATCAGAAAAACTTGAATTTTCTTCTTTACCAATATTTTTATCTAAACTTATTGGATCAATGTTGATTTTTCGGATATATCTAACTTTATCAGCGGTGAAATCTCCACCATATTTTTTAGCAATATCTTCATCCGATGGAGCAAAACCATTTTCTTGTTGCAATTCTCTTTCAATTTTTAAAATTTTATTAATTGTTTCTACCATGTGAACTGGAACCCTCACGGTTCTTGCTTGATCAGCAACCGCTCTAGTAATGGCTTGTCTAATTCATCATGTAGCATAAGTTGAAAATTTAAATCCCTTGGTGTAATCATATTTAGAAACTGATTTCATAATTCCTGAATTACCCTCTGAAATTAAATCAATGAAAGAAAGCCCACGATTTTTATATCTTTTCGCATTATTTATTACAAGTCTTAAATTTCTCTTAACTAACATGTCACGAGCTTTTTTGTAACGATAAGTATTGCCGGCATCCTTGGCTTCTTGCATTTTTATTGCAAGTTCTCTTTCTTCTTTAGGAGTTAATAATTTTCCGTATTTCCCAATTCATCTCATATACCATTTAACAATATCGTTTGTTTCAGTTAAGCGATTGGCTAAGGCATTGTCAGCTGTAGAGGTATCTTTATCACTCTGAATTTTAATATCATCAGAATCATATTCTTTTAGAAGTTTATTTGCTTCAAAATCTTTTTTTCCGCCCCTATGATAATCATGCTCTTCATAATCATCATCTAAATCATAATTAATTTCTTCTTCGTCTTCATAATCAAAGCCATCTTTAGCAATATATTTGGTGTCTTCATCGTATTCATCATCTTGTAAATCTAGATCATCTTTCATAATAATGCTGCTATCATCATATTCAGTTTCGACATCAATGTCTTCATCAATTATTTCCTCATCAATTTCCTTTAATTTTGATTCATCAAATATTTCTTCATCATCTTGAATTTCTTTACCATCTAATAAAGTATCTTCATTGTCGCCACTATCAACTTCATCCTCAATAATTTTATTCTTGATTAATTTTTCAAGAATTTCACCAGCTTCAGCATCATCAATATATAATTTCTTTTTTTCAAGAATTTTGAAGACATCATCTTGTGTTAGAAATTTTTTATTTTTTTTCAGAACTTTTTTATGCTCTTCTTTCATAATATCAATAATTAAATCAATTGAATTGCTCATTTCAACGCTATCAACTTCTATTGAATTGTTTTTTGTTTTTGAATTAGATTTCATATTTTTCCTTTCTTCTACTTCCTGTTAAATTAATGAATTATTTTTTTATAATTTTTATCATTTTGAACTAAATTATTTACTTGGATATCAAAATTTTCTTGAGTAAATTCATTATTAATATTTTCTAAATTTGCTATTATTCTAATAAAATTGTTCTTTTTCTCTTCGGAAAGATTATCATCATTTTTAATAATCTCTTGTAAGTTATTTTTATCAAAATCATGTCGAGATTTAATTAAGTTAATCACATAACAAATTAGCTCTTTGTTAATTTGATTTGCTTCGTCTACTTTAAGGCGAACAAATACTGTTTTATCTCATTTTTTTAAAAAACTAGGTTCTTTTAAAATTGCTTTTATAATTAGGGCAAAACTTAAAGATCGACCAAAAATTAGAGAATTGTTTTTTGTTTTAAAATTTTTATTTTGAAAATTATTATTATTTTGTTTCGAAACATTATCGGTTAATAAATCGGGAATATTATAATCTTCAAAATATTCATGGGGGATAAATTCATCATATATATTAGTATTATTTTTTACTAAATTTGTTATCTTTTTGTTTATTGTTGAAATACTAGAAATAAAATTAAAATCTGATGGGAAATTTGGTTTAATGAAATTGATTTCGTAATTTTTATAGCTCTCTTCTAAAAATATTTTATTTTCAATTAATTTATTTTTTAAAGTAAGTTTAAATTGGTCATTTAAATAAAACACCATTTCAAATAGTTCACAATTTTTTTTAAATCTTTCATTTTCGTCAATCAATTTGTTTTTATTAATTTTAAAAAATTCATTATACAAATAACTTAATAAATCTAATTTTTTTTCACAAATTCTTTTAAGAGATTTTCCATCGTCCATGTTGAAAATTTCATCAGCATCTTTTTCGAGTTCATTGTCAATAAAATAAGGAGTTAAATTTAATTCTTTTGAAAAATAAAGAATAATTTTTAAGTTCTTAATTGTGGCTTTTAATCCAGCTGAATCATTGTCAAAAAATAGATTAATTTTACAATTTCTAAAATGTTTAATTTGATCATATGATAAAGCAGTTCCCATAATTGCCACAGAATTCTTTATACCAATTTTATATAAGGCGATACAATCAAATTGCCCTTCTATTAAATAAACCTCATTAGTCTTTAATATTTCATCTTTAGCGTGATAGTAATTAAACATAACTTTATGTTTTTTAAAAACACTAGTTTCCGCGCTATTTAAATATTTAGGACTATTATTGCCACTAATATCACGACCTGAAAAGGCCACAATATTTCCATTTTCATCTTTAATAGCAAACATTAGTCGATTGTTAAAAAAATTTTTCTCGCTTTTTGAAGCAATTAAAGATGAATTAGCAATTGTAAAAATTTTATGTTTTTTATCAATGGCATATTTATAAAAACTTTTTTCACTATCAGCAAAACCGATTTCAAATTCCTTAATTATTTCTTTTGATAACCTTCGTTTTATTAGAAAATCTTTTAAATTTTTATTTTCGGATACAAGTAATTCATATTGAAAAAAAATAGAAGCATCTTTATTTAATTTAATCAATTCTTCGTCATCGCTTGACAGAGAATTATTATGTAAATCCTTAAAGTGTTGATCAATTTCAACACCAGATTTTTTAGCCAATTCCTTTAGAGCATCAATTGCTGCAATTTTTTTATAATATTCAACAAATTTTAAAGCATTACCACTTTTACCACAACCAAAACATTTAAAAATCTGTTTTTCTGGGCTGACAACAAATGAAGGGGTTTTTTCACCGTGAAATGGACAGCAAGCCTTAAAATTTTTACCTTGTTTAGTTAACGAGACATGTTCAGATATGACATCAACAATATCAGTTTTGGATAGTACTAAATCCCAAATGTTTTTATCTTCTACCATTTTGCCTATTTCTTGAATTTTGATAAATAATTGTCAATTTCGCTAACTAAAATTCGCTCTTGAACCATCGTATCTCTATTTCTAATTGTTACTGTATTATTTTCAAGAGTTTCAAAATCTACAGTGATTGCAAAAGGAGTACCAATTGCATCTTGTCTACGATATCTTTTACCAATTGAACCACTTTCATCATACGTTACTCTTATTGAAGAATTTTTTAATATATTTTGATATATTGATTTTGCTTCTTCACTTAATTTTTTCATTAATGGAAAAATTGCTAGTTGTATAGGAGCGATATTAAAATCTAATTTTAAGATTACTCTACTATCTTCGTTATCTAATTTTTCAACATCGTATGAATCGATAATTAAAGCAAGTAATAATCGATCAAGGCCGATTGAAGGTTCTATTACATAAGGAATAATTTTTTTTCCATTTTCATCTAAGTATTCTAATGATTCCTGTGAAAATTTCATGTGTTGTGTTAAATCATAATTACCTCTATTGGCAATTCCCAACAATTCACCTCATCCGAAAGGAAATAAATATTCAATATCACTAGTTCCCTTTGAATAATGACTTAATTCTTCCTTTTCATGTTCACGGACTCTAATATTTTTAGAATTTATTCCTAAGAACTTAACAAATTTCTCACATTTAGAAATTCAATATTTGTAGTATTTATCACTATCAACTTCATTACAAAAAAATTCAAGTTCCATTTGTTCAAATTCTCTTGTTCTAAAAATAAAATCACGTGGAGTAATTTCATTTCTAAAACTCTTACCTATTTGGCCAATTCCAAATGGTAATTTCGCTCTCATAGTTCTAGTTACATTTTTAAAATTAATAAAAATTCCTTGGGCAGTTTCAGGTCTAAGATATGTTTCTGATGCCGAATTATCTATAGCTCCAAGTTGAGTTTTAAACATCAAATTAAATGGACGAATAGAACCTCAATCACATTTTGAGTTATCATATTCTTTTACATTGCTTTTAATAATTTTTTCCAATTCTTGAAAAGTTGTTTTTTCTACATTTATTTCAGGGAATAGATCCTTAACAATGTGATCAGCACGATATCGTTTTTGATTAACTTTATTTTCAATTAAAAAATCGGAAAAATTATCGGTGTGTCCACTGGCTTTTCAAACGCTAGGATTCATAATAATTTTTGAATCGATTTGAAAATTGCCTTCTCTAGTAATAAATTCTCTAATTCAATATTTTTTTATAGAATTTAAAATTGGTAATGCCAAAGGACCATAATCTCATGTATTTACCAATCCTCCATAAATTTCTGAATTTTGATATACAAAACCAGATATTTTCAAATGATTAATTATTTCCTGAATATTTTTTTTTTCATTTTTTTGCATATAAGAAAACCCCATATTATATTTATAAGCTAATAATATAAACAATTTTACCATAAATTAGCAATAAATATCCCAAGTCAATTTAAATATAAACCCCCTAATCTTTTTGATTTTGTTATTTAAACATGCTATATAATATTAACATGTTAGATTTTATACAAAAAAGAATGCAAAAATCAATGCAAAAAATTAACAAAAAAATGTCAATTAATGAAGAAGACATTTTAGAAGTTTTACGTGAAGTTAAAATAGCTTTATTAGAAGCTGACGTTAACTTAGAGGTTGTCAAAGCCTTTACAAAACAAGTTAAAGAGAAAGCATTGGATAGCCAAATTATAGGAAAATTAAACCAACAACAAACCGTCTTAAAAATTTTTAAAGATGAATTGACTAATATTTTAGGAATTAAAGCTTGCGAAGTTAAATTAAAAAATATTCCAACAAAAATTATGATGATTGGATTGCAGGGTTCAGGAAAAACTACAACAGCTGCCAAACTTTCAGTTTTCTTGAAAAAGAAAAATGTGGGGAAAAGCCCATTATTAGTAGGAGATGATATTTACCGTCCTGCTGCTCGTGAACAACTTAAACAATTAGCAAAACAAACACAAACAGATTTTTTTACTAAAGAAGAAAATGATGCAGTAAAAATTGCTCAAGAAGCAGTTGAAGAAGCAAAGAAAAATAAAAATGATTTGGTTATTATTGATACTGCTGGTCGTTTAGCAATTGATGAATCATTAATGAATGAATTGAAAAATGTTAAAAAAGCAGTAAAACCTGATTATATTTTTCTTGTTATTGATGCAATGAGTGGTCAAGATGTCATTAATACTGCCAAAAAATTCCATGAAGAATTGATACTGGATGGAACAATTATTACTAAGCTTGATAGTGATGCCCGGGGAGGAGCGGCATTAAGTGTTACTCATCTTTTAAACGTTCCAATTGTATTTATTGGAAATAGTGAAAAATTAAATGGACTTGAAATGTTTCACCCTGATCGAATGGCAGATCGTATTTTAGGAATGGGAGATGTTTTAAGTTTAATTGAAAAAGCCAGTGAAGAAGTAGATGAAAAATTAGTTAAAAAAATTGGTTACAAAATGATGACTGGTAAATTTGATTTAAGTGACTTGATGAATAGTTTATCGCAAATCAAAAAATTAGGAAAAATGAAATCAATTTTAAAAATGATTCCGGGAATATCAGATAAAATTAACGATCAAAAAATTGAAGAAGCTGAAGAAAAATTCAAGATTTATACTTATTTAATTAATTCAATGACTGAAAATGAAAAGAAAAATCCTAGATTATTAAAAAATGCTTCAAGAAAACAACGTATTCTACAAGGTAGTGGAAGAACTGCTCGTGAATTTAATATGTTAATTACTGATTTCGAAAGAATGGCAAAACAAATGAAGGAATTAGCATCCGGAAATCTTAAAATGAAACCAGGAACTCCAGAATTTTAAAATATTATCAATAAGTAAAATATACAGCCAACTATGTCAAAATAGCTAGCTGTATATTTATTAATTTTTCTTAATAAGCTTTTTAATTAAATTAAATGCTTTAATTATTTTTATTGAAATAATAAAATTATTATTTAAAGTAATGAAGTGTCGTAATTTTAATTTAGATTTCGATTTTTTTTCTTTTAAAAATAAGTTATATAACGAAATATTTTTAACATCTTTTAGTAAAATTTGAAAACAATTTTTTAAAAATATAGGATTGGCTTTTAGTAGACTAAGAGCATCAAAAATTGTAGTTTTGATTATTCTTTCATTATTTGGTTTAAAACTTTGAAGTCTTCTTGAAATTTTAATAGTTTCCATCAAGAAATTCGTAGTTTTTTCAATATTCTCTTCATTACTAATTTCGTTAAAAATTCTATGCAAGAAAGCTAATAATTTATATTTATTTTTGACAATAAAAATATTTCATAATTCATCAAAATTACTTAATTTAGAATATCCACTTGAATAATTAATAATATTTTCAACGACAAAATCAATTAAATCTTCAAATGATTTTAAACTAGATAAATATTCTTTAATAATTTTAAATTTATAATCATTTTTGAAATTGATAAAGTGTTCAAGAAAATTAGTATTCATAATATCTTTAACAAAAGAAATAACAATATCTTTAATTTCCGATTTTTTTTCATTAATAATTCCCGAACTAAAAAATAGTTTAAAAATACTATAAATATCATTTTGATTATTACGAATAATTTTGACAAGTTTATTTTTCAAATATAAATAATCAATGTCAGAAAAATCGTTATTTTTTGTTAATTCAATTTGCAAAATAAATAAAATTTTGTCAATCTTATTCTGTTTAAATAGTGGCAAAAGCATCTTTTTTCCCAAAAGGTTATCATTTAAAAAATTTTTGATCAACTCAATTGATTTATATTTATCGTTAATCTCATTAAAAGTGTTTAGTAAAGTATTTTTAAAAATTAAACCAATATCAGAATCACTAAATCTAATGTATAAATCTAAATAATCTGAAATATTTAAATAAGATGCTAAATGGTTTGATAATTTATTTTCAATTGGTGAATAAATAAGGATTTTAAAGTTTTTATTCTCTCCATAAATTTCCTTAAGTAATTTTTGATTTGATAGTTCACTTTTAAAAAGTTGACGATATGAATTTATGTCATTTGTTCAATATGGTTGATAATCAATATACTTATTTGTAAAGTCTTCATTTTTTAAATCTTCAGCTATAAATTCATCTTTTTTAAGCGCTAATTTTGCGAATAGATCAAAAGCCACTTTTTTATAACCACGCTCTGTACAAAATAGTGAAAAAATATTTTCACATAAATTATTTTTATGTCTTTTTCAATACAACTCATCATATATATCAATGAAATTAACCTTACAATTATGTGCTACAATTTTGGCTATATAATTTAATCATTCAAAAGCATAATCATATAGGTTGAATTTAATAGCTTCATCACGTCAAATAAAACTATCAAAAAAATGGTCTAAATATAGTAGCGGTTTTATATAGTTGGTTATAACAATTTTGGCTTTTGAATTAGCTGATTTAATTTCTCATATTAATTTTTGATATTTTTTAATAATATTGGTGGCAATTGATTGAATTTCATTGCAAACCTCATTAATTATTTTAGATTTAGCAATTTTTTCTAATTTTGATAATTTAAAAATTTTTTCAAATGGAAGTTTAAAAAATAAGTCTTCAAAACCAAGTGTAATAGTAATTAAGTTCGCATTTTTAATATAACGACGATATATTTCAAAATCATTTTTACCTATGTTTCATTCTTTGAATAAATTTGTAAAATAATTTTTATATAAATTTTTAGCATGTCAATCAATTGATTGTAGCAGATCAATTCTATTCTCCATTTTATGAAGCTCTTTTTTGTCATTTTTAACAAGTGCCAAAATAAAATCAATATTTGTTGACGGAATAGAAAGATTATAAAAACTATTTAACCTAAAATTATTATTTCTTAATTCAGAAGCAAAAAATGATGGATAATCAACTCCGGATATCACTCCATTTTCAAGCATTCCATTGGTGTTAAAGCCAATTTTACTATTGAAACCAGAAGCAAAATAATCGCCAATTGCTATATAGTTAATTTCTTCATCAATAATCGATTTATCATGATTTTCAGCTTTAAAATATTTTTTTAATTCTTCACTTGTTTTATGCATTGTTTTCCTTTTTATCGAATATTACATGATCGAGATCTTTGAAATAATTAATTAAGAATTTAATTGCTTTATCTAAATTAAAACCATTATTTTTAGCTAAGAAATTTTTTATTTGTGCCAATTTGGTAATATTATTTAAAATTTCTGTTTCATCAGCAGTAGCTAAAAGTGACAAGCTTTCTAGTTTTTCAGGATAGTATTTTGAAACTAATCGATACAATTCCACAATCAATTCATTTTGATTCAATGCTTCGTAACGAATTGAACCAACTAAAGCTAACTTAGCGCCAGTTTCATTGTTATTTAATTTTGGCATTAATAGCCCTGGAGTATCTAATAGTAAATAATTTCGACAATTAATTCACTGCTCTGATCGAGTTATCCCGGCATTTGCTCCAACTTTAGCTGATTTAGTTTTTGCCATTAAATTAATAAATGTGCTTTTACCAACATTAGGAACGCCTAAAACAATACATTTTAATGAAGGAGTCAATTTTCCTTTTAACTCATTTTTCTTTTTTAATTCCAAATAAAATTCGTTTAATTTTGAATTAATTTTTCCATAGGCATTATTGGATTTTAAATTAGTCACCAATACCTTACCGCGCTTTTTATAATCTTCTAGGAATTCTTGTAATTTATTTGTATCAGCTTTATCGGATTTATTAAAAACAAATAAGATTGGTTTATTATTAGCAATTTGATAAATGTCATTATTAAATGAAGAAATTGGAATTCTACTATCTAAAACAATAATAAACAAATCAAAAATTTTGTATTTTTCTTTTAATAATTTAAACTGTTTGGCCATATGACCCGGGAATCAATGTATCATGTGCTGTCCTTAATCTTTTTTTAGAATAAAATCTTTACCTTTTTGCGATTCATATTCAGATAAACCATCAAAATTATTTTGTCTTAGCGTTTCGTATAAAACAATCGCAACACTATTTGCCAAGTTAAGACTTCGACAATTAATATTCATAGGAATACGTAAACAATTATCGATATTTTTTTGCATAATTTTTTTAGGAATACCAGTGCTTTCAGTTCCGAACATGATTCATAATTCATTTGAATTTTGCAATTCTGTTCCAAAGCTAACATTACTATAATTTTTTAAGCCATATCTAGTAATGTAATATATATTTTTGTGTCCATATTTTTGAAAAAATTGTTCATAATTTTCATGAATTTCATGTTGAATTTCACTAAGAAAATGTCCGGCGGCACCACGTTTTAATCAATGGGGATGCAAATCAAAGGCAATTGGTTTAATAATATGCAATTTTGCATTAGCTGAAAAGCAGGTGCGAATAATATTTGCTGTATTAGGACTAATTTCTGGTTGATATAAAATAATGTTAATCATATTTAGAATTATATATTAAAAACTCACAATAACTTTCAAGCATTTAAGAAAGTTTAAACATAAATGCTTTAGAGATTGTGAGTAATAAATTATTTATTTAGTAGAGTATTGATAAAACGAAAGATTGAAGGTTTATTCTCATTGAATCTAAAATTAGAAATTCGATAAATTGGATAACCCTTAACTGACATAAAATCAGTTTTGATAGTTTTTTCAATAAAGCTTTTTAGATCAACATCATAAGATGAATCATCAATATTTAATCCAACTATAAAATTATCCTTTTGATCTAGAATTGCCATATCGATATTATAAGAACCAACACAATAATCTAATTCCACTTTAATATCATTTGAAAAATTTTGGTCTCTTAATCAAGAATTAATTTCAAAGATAAATTGCGACTTATTATTTTTATTATGAGCAGCATTTTTATCATCAATATAAAGTTTTTGTTTATCAGATTTTAATTGAATATAGTTAAGTCAACGTTTGAAAGTTAAAAGATTTTCATTTTTAGGATCAATATCATTTGTTGAAATACTTTTTATTACAATCATTTTATCCTTTGCCCGAGTAATTGCAACATTTAAGGCATTTCTTCCCTTTTTAGAACCAATGTAAGTTGAATGAAGTGAAGTTTTAGCGGTATAACCAATTGAGGCAATAACAAGTTCAGCTTCATCTCCTTGAATATTCTCAATATTTCTTAAAATAACTTGGTCTTCAAGAACTTCAAAAATTTTTGGTGATAATAATGCTATTTGTTCTCGAATATAATCTTGTTGTTTACGGTTAAATGCAAGCAAAATAATTGAATTATATTTTTTTAGATTTTTTTCACAAACAGCAATTAATTTTGCACATTCAGCTTCATTGTGATTATCAACTCATTCTCCTTTGACGTCTATAACTTCAACACTGGTTTTATCCTTTTTCAAATAACTATCTAAGCCCTTTAAAGAAGAATCGTAAAATTCTTTACTTGAAAATAATACTAATTCGCTTGAGTTTGAACGGTAATTCATTTCAAGTAAATGTTTAGGTAAATGATTATGAATTGCTCAATCTAGTAATGAAGTAATTTCTTCTTCATTGTATTCTGCTTCTGTATCATCACGAGTTGAGAATCAATTTGATGGTTGCATTTGTTGATTGTCGCCGGCCACAATAACTTTATCAGCAATAGAAATGAAAGGTATTGCCTTTTCAATGTAGATCTGACTAGCTTCATCAAAAATAACGTAATCAAAATGATCTTTTTCAAAATCAATAAAGTTCCCTAAAATCTCAGGGGTTCCAACATAGATATTATAAACAGTTTTGATAATATCATCAAATAGCGAAGTAATAATATAAGGCGGCGAAATTTTTCTTTCAAGTCTTCCAAGAAATTGGTTTAATTTTTGACGTTTATCCTCCCCTAGTTGGCGATAATGGTCAAGACGTCCTTTAGCCTTATAAGCAGAATTTTTATAAATCAATTCTAGAAGTTCTGGTGTAGTATTATCAATTTTTTTGAAATCCAAAAATTTTGAATATTCTTTTTCTTTTTTGTCAAATTCTATAAATGATTTTAAACGAATAAAATTAGACAATTGAAGTAGATCTTTAATGTCATATCTCTTTAAATTTTCGTTATAAAATTTTGAAATTTTCTTAGCTAATTGATACATTTTACCAAATTTTGGATCAAGTGATTTTGTTAGAAAATTGTTCTTTGATAAATAATCAAATTTTTTAGCAATTTCTTTTTTAGAAAGTTTATCAAGATTAATAAAAATATTTAAAAACTCATTTTTAGAATTAAATTGATTATACATTTTGTAGAATATCGCAAAATTAACAATATTTTCAGTAATTTCACCACTTGACTTAAGTCTATGATATGCTTCTAGATCCTTATTAAAAATTTCACCAATTTCCGATTTTGCATTTAAATAACTAAACTCATTTTTGCTAAAAAAGCTAGAATTAAAGCCATCAATTTCGTGATATTTATTAGCAACATTAATTTCTCTAAAATATTCAATTATTGGTTTATAAAAATATTCTTTTTCACTTCTATTTACTTTTGCAGTTTCTGAGAATTGAAACATCATATTTTGATATTTACCCAACCTTTTTAAAACGACATCAAGTGCCACCTTTTTTTGAGAAATAAATAGAGCTCGTTTATTGTTTTTTGCTACATTTATTAAGATATTTGCAATAGTTTGTGACTTTCCTGTACCGGGAGGTCCTATAATAATTGATGAATTATTTAGTGTTCCAATAATTGCCTTTTCTTGACTAAAATCAGATGGAGTTACCCGCGCAATATTATTTTTTTCAAGAGCCTTGTCATAAGCTTCTTTACTATAATCTCGTAAGTCATCAATTCTTATTAATTTATCAATTTTATCGTTTTCAATCAAGTTAATCATTGCTTCACGTAATTTAGTACCACCTGGACTAGCCTCTAATAAAGCGACACCAGGTTTAATTTCCAAGTTACCATCATTTTCTAAGTCTGATTTTTCAAACTCTAATAAACTTTCATAAAAAATATTAGTGTCATATCCTGAATTAAGATATGTAGATTCAATATTACGAATATCGTCTAAAGCCTCAGAAATAGTAGTCTCTTCACCATTAACTAAAATTGGTAATCTCTTATCACTATGTTGTTCAATAAGATATTTAATTTTTTCATTGATAATAATATTTTCATCAGCATTTTCTAAATAAACTGAATTTCCTGAAAAAGTAATTTTCGCAGCTTTTAGGATAAATGGAGCATATAAATAAACATCATTTTTACGATATTTAATAAAATATGTTCCAATAAATAATGGTCAAATGCTTGTTTCAGAGTAAATTTCTTCAATCCTTTTAGCATTGGTTTTTCATGATTTTATAAAGTTACTATTTTGATCAAAAATTCTTTTTTTGTAAATATTTAACCATTTTTCAGCATCTAATTGTAAATTCTGCTGCATTTTAAGGGTAATGGTATAATCGTATGTTTTAGCTCAAAAATTTAATTGATCAACTGTTGTAATTGATTTTAAGTCATTTATTGATTTTGAATCAAAAGAATTTTTTAGCATTATTTTAAAATTGTAGTTACTAAAAATAGTTTTAAGATTTTTAATACCGACAATTTTCTTTAAATCGCTACTAACATTTGACATCTTAAAAAAAGCAGCATTATCTCCCCGGCTTTTAATATCTAATAAATTATTAACTAATTTTAGATATTTTGATGAATGAAGTTTTTTAATGTCTACTTTCTTTATTAATGTTGAATCAGGAACAAATATCTGTTTCATTTTAACTCCTTTATTTTGGTAATTTAATTATACATTATTAATTTTTTGACTTATAAGATAGCGAAATTATGTATAAAAAGCAATGATTTTAATGAGCCAATGAAACAGTTATTTATCATTAACGTGGATAAATAAAATAAAAAATTAAATTTAAAAATAATTTCAACTCTGCTATCAATTTTGTAAAATTATTTTTTAAGATCAGCTTAAAAATTTTATAAATAAATTGGATTTTGAAAAAATCTTATTTTGATTAAGATAAATGTTGTCTCATTGTTGTTTAACTGTATAAACTTTAATTATTATATGTTATTTTTTTTAAGTTTTTTATGGATTTATCTTAGATAATAAAAAAATTAAATAATAGTTATTTAATAAAAATAAGGTACAATTTATATGAATAATTTTTTATTCCTTGGTAATAATTAAGATTATTGCTAGGTTATGAAAGGAAAACCCTATGGTTACAAAAGAAAAAAAGGCTGAATTAGTAGCTAAATATGGTCGTAATGCCAAAGATACTGGATATCTACCAGTTCAAATTGCGATCTTAACAGAAGACATTGAAAGTCTAAAAAAACACTTTTTAGTAAATAAAAAAGACTTACACTCAATGCGTGGTTTTATTGCTAAGGTTAATCAACGTAAAGCATTACTAAATCACTTAAAAACAGAAGATTACAACAAATATTTAGAAACCATTAAAGCTTTAAATATTAGAAAATAAAAAAATGAAAATGTAGTTTAAAATTGCTACATTTTTTTTAATAAATTATTAAATTAAAAAACAATTTAAAGCATCTTATTTTAATATTAATAAATTCAAACATACAAATAAATTGAATCCATTATAATTTTCATAAGGGAATTAAGGAGATTGTATGGCATATATTTGAATGATTTTTCTTCTAATGTTAGGGTCACTTTATTTGATTATTGGCAACGTTTATGTTGCTAGAGAGCTAAAGGCTATAATTTATTTAACATCTACTGAACAAACGTCACAATTGAACTGAACTAAAATTTTCAAAAAATTTAGCTTAGTGAAAATCAACTTTATTGTTTTTTTAGCTTTTGCTGTAACATCAATAATTGTGAGCATTTTTTTAGATATTTATGTTTTAAAAATTATTAATTTTACGTTAGCAAAAGCCATTTTATATTGTTTTATCATAATGATATTTTTAGGATTTCTTTTCAGTATTTTAATTCTTAATTATAAAAAAAATTACTGAAATTTAAATAAATATCAATCTGCTAATAAAATGATGTGAAATAATTATTTTATTTCTAAAAATAATCTAAATTATCAAAATGAAAAATTTGAAATTATTGAAAAATATTTCACTAAAAAAAATATAAATTTAGAATATAAAAATTATCGTTATATTATTGCTTTTATGACATTATTTAATTTTCCTAATTTTAGAAAAATTACTAAAAAGTATTTAATTAGAAAAAATGATCAGGAATTTGTCTGATGAATAAATCTAATGCTCATATATAATCCACATCACATAAAAATGGGTAATGAATCTTTAGATAAAGAGCAAATAAGTTATTTAAGAATTAGAATTTTTGAAGAATTAAAATTGCCTATAAATAATTACTAATTAATAATAAAAAACACACTCATTTATAGCGTGTTTTTATTTGTAGTCAATTGCTTGAAATGGTGCGAACGAATGGACTTGAACCATCGACCTCACGATTATCAGTCGTGTGCTCTAACCAGCTGAGCTACGCTCGCATATAATGGGAATTATCTCCCATTTTAAACTATTATTAACGTTTAGAGAATTGTCTAGCTCTTCTTGCTTTTCTTAGACCGAATTTCTTACGTTCTTTAACTCTGGCATCACGTGTTAGGAAACCAGCTTCTTTTAATTTGCTACGATATTCATTATTTGATGCTTCGATTAATCCACGAGCAATACCTAATCTAATAGCTCCTGCTTGTCCGGTTAATCCACCACCATTTACATTTGCTAAAACATCGAATTGTTCAACTGTTTCAGTAATTACAAATGGGCTTAAAGCGTCTTTTATCAATAGATCTGAAGATAAATATTCTTTTGCTTCTTTACCATTAATAATGAACTTTCCTGATCCTGGTAATAAATATACTCTAGCGACTGATGATTTGCGACGACCTAGTCCATAATATCTAATTTTATTTGCCATTATTTAACCTCTATCTTCATTGGTTTTTGTGCTTCTTGCTTATGGTTTGCATCAGCATATACAAACAAGTTTTTAAATTGTTTGCGACCTAATTTAGTGTGAGGTAACATTCCTCTAACTGCTTTTTCAACTAAAGCGATTGGTTTTTTAGCTCTTAGTTCAGCAGCTGTGATTTCTTTTAATCCGCCAGGATATCCTGTATGATGATAATAAATTTTCTTTTCATCTTTTTTAGCTGTCAATAGCACTTCTTTGGCATTGATCACAACAACATTGTCGCCCATATCAACATTTGGTGTAAATGTTGGTTTATTTTTTCCACGTAAGATTGAAGCAACAAGAGTTGAAAGTCTACCTAAAGGTACGTTGGCTGCATCGATAATGAATCATTTTTTATCAACGATTTCTTTTCTAATAATTGTGGTTTGACGCATACTTTCTTTTTCCTTTTGTTTTATAAAATATAAATTGCCTTAACATTATAACACATAAAAAAAGCAAATTTCACAAAATTATACAATTTTACTCAACATATAAATTAATGCTGTTTCTGCTCTTAAAATAGTTTTAGTTAATGTAACGATTTTTACATTAGATTGTATTGCTTTTTTTATTTCATCTGTTGAAAAGCCACCCTCAGGTCCAACAATTACTAAAGTATTTTTGTTCTCCTTTTTAATAAAACTATTTTTTTCATTTTCATATGCTAATAATTTTAAATCAATTTCATAACCGATTATTTTATCATAATTCACTAAATCTAGTAATGGCGGAATGATATTTCGAAATGACTGTTGGGCAGCTTGTTTAATAATTTTTAAAAGCCTTGGCCTATTATTTATAATATTAAAATTACTTTTATCACAATAGCTTGAGATATAAGGAATTATTTTAGTCGCTCCTAATTCAACTGCTTTTTGGATTGCAATTTCAAAATTAGCTTGCTTAATTAATGGAATGGCGACAACAACTTCAAAGTCGAGTTCATTATTTATATTTAATTTGCTAATAATTTCTGCTCTATTAAAATCGACTAATTTACATTGATAAAATTCCTTATTATAATTAATCATAAATGGTTCATGTTTTATTCTTATAACTTTCAAATGTTTAGTAGTTTCATCATCTAAAATAAAACAATTATTTTCCAATTTGTCGCAAAAAAATTTATACATAATGTTTTTATTATATATGATTTAGTATTTTTTAAGAAAATGTATAGACTGAATAAATTTATAAAGTTTTCATCTTAATAAAATAAAATCTCAAATTGAAAAACTAGATTTAAATATACTAGCTATCACAATAGAGATTTTAACTTGATTTTAAAAAATTCTAAATCAATATATATTAATAATAATAGTTAAGCTTTATGACTAATTATTTCCTGATTATTCACATCAATTTCAATTTTACCTAATAATTGTAAAATCATTTTAGGGTATGCATGCCCAATATTTATATTATAAACAACTGAAAGGTTTTTATATTTACTGAAAAAAGTTGAAAATAAATTTTTATATTCTTCGAAATATTTTTCATTTTGCGGTTTTCCAATAATGACACCTTCTAAATTATCAAAACATCCTGTTTTAGCAATTTCTTGCAGCATTAGCTCTATTTCATTTGGTGGAAGTTTTAGTTCGCAAGTTTCAAGCAACAAAACCTTATTTTTAAAATTAGTTTTGTTAGTAAATAAATCATACTGAACATTAATTTTTCTTTTCTTTTCATCTATAAATAAATCAGCAAGACTTTCAAGACAACCACCAATTAAAGTTCCATAAAAATATGATTTGCCTTGTAGAAGTAAATAATTATGATCTTCAGTATGTTTTATTCTTGGAACATTAATTTGTTTTAATCCAAAATCATTTCTTTCTTCATATCAATACTTAGATGGTTTATATATCATTTTATCTTCTTTAAATAAATTAGCAAATGAGTTTTTTGTGTAATCTAACATCTGAGAATCAAGCTCAGCTAAATCCGTTAAAAAAGAGACTCCATAAAAACTTGGCACATTTAGTTTATTGAAAATCAAATGATTAATTGTTGTATCTGAATATCCCAAAAAAATTTTATTTGTATTTTTAATGGTATTTTTATAGTCAATGTTATCTAATAAATAGGGTGTTAGTCGATATGTGTCATCGCCACCAAGAGCACATAAAATTAGTTTTGTTTCTTTATCATTAATTGCTCAAATCAAATCATCTGCTCTCGATTCAGGATGATCAGATATATACTTAATTCCTTTCAAAGAATTTGGAGCATATTTAACCTCTAAACCAAACTCTTTTAATCTTCTTATTCCAATTTCTCTTTGATGATCGCAAAAAGATTCACCTAAGATTCCCGCTGACAAGCTTACAATAGTTGTAAAATCACCATTTTTTAAATTAATTATTTTTTTCATAAATTAATTATACTATATTTCACAATAGCAAAAAATGCCTGTAACATTTATAAAAAAATAGGCGCTTATTGCACCTACAATTATAATCTAAGTAGTAGTAGTTAAAAAAAGTCACGTTTTGTTTAAAATTATTTTTTTTATTGTTATCACACTTCCGTGTTCGCGCTCTTCAATTTTCCCTGCTTTAATTAGAGGTGATAAGATTTCATCAACTTTAGAGTAAAGATTTGAAATACTAGTCTTAAGTTTGCGAGATAAAAATTTTAATATTGCATTTTTTGATGATTTTTCAACAGTCTCAACAAATTTCAAAATCATATCTTCATATTCTTTATTATGAATTTCATCATAGTTTCGTTGTATTAATTCACTATTTTGACGATACTTGATGGGTTGATTAGCATATATTAAAAAACCATTATCACTTTCTATATCAAGATCGGGATTTCTTACTCTAAAAATTAATAAATCAAAATTTTCTTTTAATCTTTGTCCCATTGATGATTTTTTCATTAAACGCAAATATAGTTTTCTTAAATTGTTAATGTGAATTGGAGAAATAATTTTTATTAGTTTAGATAAAATGTGTAGTCTTGTAGCCCAATCACTTCAATTTTCATTAGAAAATATAGGAGCATGTTTTTGCATAAATTCAGTTAAATCAGGAAATTCTGGAAATTCGATATCAGTAATATTATCGTCTATTGTCTCAAAATTAACATCTAATTCAATATCGGTTTTTACATTTGGCTTCAGTTGTTTTTCTTTGGCAAAATTTTTAAAACTTTCATCAATTGCTGATTTTAATTTTTTAATTTCTAAGGCTTTATTTTTAAATCAATCAGTTGATCAAATCCGATAAAAATGTCAACCGCGCAGTTCTAAAATTTCTTGTCTTAATTTATCACGATCACGAGCGGTTTTTGAGCTATGATATGATGCGCCATCACATTCAATTGCTAAAGTATAAGCATTAGAATTATCGGGATGAACAATCGCTAAATCAATTCGATAACCAGATGATCCTAATTGTGTTACGGCTTTATACCCAAGTCTAACAATTTCATCATAAACACTTCCTTCAAAAACTGAATCAAATTCGGAGTTATCATTTCGATAATCTTCTTTTGAATCTTTTCCGAATTCGGCAATTCGTAAATAATTTTTTAAAAATTTAACTCCTCGCGATTCAGTTTTTGACAAATCAATATCGCTATGTCCAATTGAACTTACAACAATAACCGCTTCTTTAGCTCTCGTGAAAGCAACATTTAATCTTCGATAACCTGCAGATTGATTAATTGCCCCAAAATTCATTGATAAACGACCCAGTTTGTTATATCCATATCCAATTGACATAATGATAATATCTCGTTCATCACCTTGAACAGTTTCAATATTTTTGACAAAGAATTTTTCGTGTTTATTATTATCAAAAAAAGATTCAAATTCCGGATTATTTGAAATAAATTTATCAATTTTTCTTTCGATTAACATTTGTTGTTCTAGGTTAAATGTGACAACTCCAATAGATTTTTTCAAGCCATATTTTTTAATTATTTTTTGAAGAGTTTCAATTACTTTATTAGCTTCATCTTCATTTTTACGATCTTGGTAATTACCTTTAATTTTTATAAGCGAAATTCCTTCATATTTGCCAGGATGCTTAGTTGATGGAAAGCTTATTAAATTTTTATAAATCTCATCATTTGATGGTTGAATTAACTCTTCGAATTTAGAGCGATAATGTCATTTTAATTTTATCGATTTTAAATTGCTATCAGCTAATTCTAAAATCGAGTCAAAACCTTTTGTTGAATCATCATCAGTTTCTTCATTATAAACTTCATCATCCTTATCAGAAGAATTGAAAAAATTAGTAGGTGGAAGTTGTTCTTTATCGCCGACAATAATATATTGTTTTGCTCGATAAATGGCTCCAATAGCATTCTCAGGTTTAACTTGTGATGCTTCATCAAAAATTACAACATCAAATTCAATATCACTATTCTTCAAATACGTGCTTACTGAAAGTGGTGACATCATAAGGCATGGTTTTAGCTTAGTAATAAGGTTGGGAATTTTTTGAAATAAAAGTCTAAAGGGCATAATATTTCTAGTTTTATTAATTTGGCTTTTTAAAATTTTTATTTCAGTATTTTCGCCAAGAATCCCATCTATATTCGGAATTTGTAATTTTAGATTAGAATCAATTTTAATTTTTGCTAGTTGATGAATTTTATCGTCGTATTCTTTAAAACTATTACGATAGTTATTTAAAATATTAGCGCTATAATTACCGAAGTTATTTATTAAACATTTATCAACTAGTAGCTTATAAAATCTTTTAAGAAAAATTTCAAAGTAATTATTTTTTACTCTCTCACTTTCAATTCTATTAGTGAAATCCTGTAATCCTTCATTTTCAAGAATTTTTAATTCACGATTAAGCGATAACATAGAATCAATTAACATTGGATTATTATTTAAATTTTCTATTTTGCTAGTAAAATCATTAATCGTAAATGTAGTATTATCATTTTGCAATAAATCCATAATTTCTTTATTAATATTCAAAAATTCTTCAATTTCAAGTTTCAAATTATTAATTTTTTCTTTAAAATCTTTAGAGTTATTTATACTATTGAATAATAATTTTTTATCAATTTCAATGTCAAAATCCTTAATAATAATTTCTAATAAGTTAATTAATTCATATTGTTTTATTGCGTTATTTAAATCATCTACATTTGTACTAGTGTGAATTTTAGTTAATATTTGATTTTCAAAATTATTAAAATTTTTATATTGATTTTTCAAATCTATAGCCTTTGAAATATCATCAAGATAATTAATATATTTCAATTTCTTAATTAGCGAGAAATTCTTAAAAATTTTTTTAGCAGAACGAAAATTTTTATTAAAGCTTTTGAATATTTTGTCCTTAACTTCTAGTAATGAATTTTTAATAAAATCTAAATCCTCATCCATAATTTTATTTTTATATTTTGAAAATAATTCTTTCTCAAAGTAATCGATATTTTTTTTCATATCACTCAATTTTTTATAAATATTTAAATCATTTATAATTGCTTGAGCTTCTTCGATTTTGGGATTAATAAAATTTATTTCTTGGATGGCATCTATTAATTTAATAATCTCTTCGAAACCTTTTATTATGCTATTTTCCTTAATATTAATTGATGATATTAATTTAAATTTGTCTAAGAGATTATTAAATTTATTTAACAATTTTTCAACGTTTTTAAAGATAATTTCTTTTTCTTCAATTGTCAAATTAGTGTTTTTAATTCCATATCAAGGATTCTCTGCTGGATTGAAATTTAATAATTTCATTGTTTGAAAATAGCTATTAATTTTGTTATTTAAATCATTTAATTTTAGTTCATCAATACTATTTATGTTTGCTATTTGAAAAGGAAGATCCATCTTATTTTCATATTTTAGAAAATACCCGATCAGTTGATAAGCATTTTTATTTATTGGATTTATAACTTTTAAAAGCTCTTTACCATATTTATTTAAGAAATCACGGTTAGTAGCATACTGATTTAAAATAATGTCTTCATTAGTTATAGTAAATTTACTACGGCCTTTTTCTAATGTTTCAAATAAATCTTTTAAAATCATTTTCTTATCGATACTAGAATTATGGATAGGAATAGTATAATCCTCTAGTTCAATCTGTTTTAATTTATTATAAACAACATCAAGAGCAGCTTTTTTTTCAGCAACAAAAAGAATTTTCTTTCCGCGAGCTAATAATTCAGTAATAATGTTTGTTATAGTTTGCGATTTACCTGTTCCTGGAGGGCCTTGTAATACAAAACTTTCTCCATTAATAGCACTTTCAATGGCCACTTCTTGTGAAGAATCTGAACTTAAGACATGATAGTATTTATTATGATCTATATATTTTTCAACATTATCCTCATTAATATTTAGTGAATTTTGATTAACATTTCCTTCTGAAAAAAGCATCTTATAAAATGAATTTTCTTCAATTTTATCAATGTTTTCTTCAATATCCTTATAAATTGATATTTTTGAAAAACTAAAGTTACTTAATTCAATAACATCAATTATTTCTCATCTTTTATCCAAAAATTGATCAATAATTTTTTCTTTATAACTACTATACATAGCATAATTATCTTCATATTCTTCTTCTGGGATATTAATATCAATATTAAAATCGATTTTTAATTTTTGAACTAATGATTCATTTAAAGTGATTATTGCATCATCAGAAAAAGATAACTTATAAATATTTTTTTCATGGCTTAAATCGGTTGATATTAAAAACAATGGAGCAAAATGAAAATCATCAGAATTGATATTTTCATATCATTTAACAAAACCAATTGCAAGGTTAAGTGGATTAATGGCATTTTCTTCTTTAAATAATGTGCTTTTTCTAAATATTTGTCCTAAAACTGCTAATTGGTGTTTAAATGAAAATTCAGAAAATATCGTTTTTTTATTAATGTTTTTGACTTTAGCTTGTAGTTCTTCTAGAGTAAATGATTTAAATACTTTAGAATTATATTCATTATCATTTAACGATTCACCCATATCCACATTAGCAAATTCCAGGTTTCGACCTATACTATCATTTAAAAAATTTTTAAAATCCGATACTAAAACTCTTAGATGTGATGGAATTGTAGAAGTTTTTTTAAATAGAGGAAAATTTATTGAACGATTTCTTAAAGTAATATCTAGTAATTTATTTTTTCATTCCTTAATGCTGTTTGATAATTTTGGATTCATTTCATTCCTTTTTTATTATTTATATAAGATATTATTTAATTTATATTTGTCTTAAAGTAAATATAAATTGCTTCTATTATATTGTAGCAACAAAATATATAAATTATGGATTATTAACAGTTTAAGAAATGATATTATAAAATATTTCCTTTTAATAAAAAATTGAAAATTATTATTTCAATGAAAATATCAATGAAAATATTGATTTAATGAAAAATAAAATCTAAATTAAAATAATAATTTTGTTTATAAATTAATGTTTATTTTTGCGAACATATAACTGTATATAATATCTAGTTTTAACTTAAATTATAATAATTTAGAATTTTAAAAAAATAAATAATATAAATTTAAATTTATCTTAAATCTTCAATGATTAAAATCGTTCACTAGATCTAAATCAATAATGATAATTAATATATAAATTCTTAAAATTCAACATGTTAAAACAAAGTAAACTAGCAAATAATAGGAATCACAAAAAATCAAAGTAAATGTTTAAAAAATGAAAAATATGACTCAAAGTTTTATTAATCATGACAAATATATGTTTTTAGAAAGAAAAAAATCAAATATAAGTGCTAATAAAAAATAAATGTTTTAGCTTAATAAATATGACTTTAACAAAAATTAAAAAATTGAACAAAAAATGTAAATGTTTGCTTTTTGAAGCAAAATTTCAATAATATAAAGATTAATTGAAATATGTATAAATAATTAATAGTTTATTATAATATAGTCACTATAAACACTAAATTAAATACACTACTAGTATAATTGACCTTTTGAAAAAAGTCCATTCATGGCAGCTTTCTAGTAAAGTTGCTTTTTTGTTATATAGTAAGACTTTTTGAGAAATTGAATAAAAAAAATGCGCAATTTCTCACACTACATTAAACAATAAAACGAGAAATTGCTACCTTTATTATACTATATGTAGTTTAATATTTTTAAAAAAGTAGTTTCTTCAAAAAAAGAAAAAACTATGAAAATATAGATCAACTACAAATATTTTATATCGAATTTGATTCATTAACAAAAATCGGATTCAAAAGTCCATAAACATTAAAAACCTATAAATTTTGTTTAAACCAATTAAAAAATCGAGTTAACATTGAAGATTTATTAGACCAAATTAATTTTATTTTAATTAATTCAAAAAATAGTCAAAATACAAAAAATTATATCGGCAAATTTTTAAAATTTTTTTTTTGATTTTAACAAAACAAAGAATTTATATGCCATTTGACCAAAAAATATCAAGTTTTAAAACCGAATGTGGAACTATACGAAATTATACAACTGAAGAATTAAAAATTCTTTTTGTTGAATTGAAAAAAATAAATAATTTAAGTTATGAATTTATATTCAAATTTATTCTTTTCACTGACATAAGAATAAGTAAATTAAATTTTACTGATTGAAACAGTTTTCAAGAAAAAATCATAAAATAATTTTAAAAACTACTAAAAATAATAACTCATGACCTCTAAATTTATTCTAATTTTTTGATGAAAATAACACTTTTAAATCATTTATAGAATCAAATGAAATTAAATTTAAATTTAATGTTAAAACAATAAAAAACAAGTTCATATTATTTAAAAAGCAAGTTTTGAAAGCACACTCCAATTTCAAAAATAAAATAAGCATCACATTTTAAGACAGACCTGTTACTTTCGTTTTTGAAAGTGGACCGACTTGCGAACAAATTTCTAAAGTAATTAAACACAAATTATCAATTACCACAGCATCAAATTATTATTATTAAATTTGTAAATGAAAAAGAGGCAATTCGCCTCTTTTTATAGTTAATGGTAATATCTTAATTTTTAAAATTTATGACGTCATCTTAATGTTTTAAAATATCTGCCATGTCACTATTTGATTGTGTGATTTCATCATCAGGAGATGAGAAATCGTAGGATTGAAAAGTTCCGTTTTCTAAAAGAAATTCACGGGTCTTTTCGGTTTCAAATTCGATGTCACTGTTTTTAAGATTATTAAAAATTTCTTCTTGAATATCTTTAGTGACCTTTGGAGCATTATTTTTAAGTCCAGTTGCAATAACTGAAACAAATAATTCTCCGAGTTTGTTGCTTTCTTCAGATTGGGTTTGAGTTAATCCAAAGATAATGTTAATGTCATTTCCAACTAGTTCACGCATGGTTTTTAAACCATCTTGAATTTCATTCAATGTAACTTTTTGAGATGCAGAGAAATAAACAATAGCATCACTTGCGCCAACAATACTAGATTCTAGAATTGGACTACTAATAGCTGAAGTAATAGCCTTTTGAGCTCGATCTTCGCCACTTGCTTGTCCAATCCCGACAACTGCTTCACCTTTATCTTTAATAATAGTTTCCAGATCAGCAAAGTCTAAGTTAATAAATCCAGGAACAGCAATTACGTCTATTAATGTTCTAATTGTTTGTTTTAGTACATTATTAGCACATTTAAATGCATCGTTAAAAGCAATATTTCCATACTGTAAAAGTAATTTATTGTTTGAAATAACAATATAAGAATCAACGTATTTTTTGATTTCTTCAATTCCGCCTTGGGCAATTTCTGCCCGTTTTGGTCCTTCGAAATCAAAAGGAGTAGTAATGATAGCGACAACTAATGCCTTGCACTCTTTTGCAATTTTGGCAATTACCGGTGAGGCCCCAGTTCCGGTGCCTCCTCCCATACCGGCCGTAATTATTACCAAATCAGCGCCTTTAAGACGGCTTTTAATATCATCTTCACTAAGTTGTGCGGCTGCTCTTCCTACTTCTGGTTTTGCACCAGCGCCAATACCTCTTTTATCTCCTAAATGTAGGACATATTTCTGATCAAATTTCGCCAAAGCTTGTTTATCAGTATTTGCTACGATAAATTCAAGACCACCAAGATTTGTATCGAGTAATGTTTGAATACTATTATTTCCACCACCACCAACACCAATAACTTTAATATTAGCTACTGGATTATAATCTATTTCTTCCATGTTTTCTCCTCTATATATTATTGATAATATAAATGATTTTGATTATCTTTATTAAGTGCTATTGTATCAATAGTAAATAATTCTGTTGTAATTGTAAGCTCATTTTGTTTTTTTGAATAACTCTCTATAATGTTCATCAATCCAAAAACTTCTTTACTAATTAAAAAATTAGTTTCTTCAGTTTTGAAAATCCTTAAGTTTTGTTTTTCGTTTAATGAGTTTATTCAAGGTGAAAAATATTTAAATTTACTATTAAAAATATATAAATTTAATTTTAGGTTGTTACAATTTTTTTCAACAAAATCATTTAAAAAATTAATAATTGTTAAAAAGAATTCATTGCATATTAAGAAAATATCATTTTCATTTTTAGATTTTCTTAAATTGTTTAGATTAGCAATGGCGGTTAATATTTGTGATTTACTCAAATTCAATTTAGATGATATTCGATCAACTAAGACATCAAATCCTAAATTAATTGTGTTTGATTTCAAAATATTTTTAGAAATTGATAACTCAATATCAATTTTTTTATTGTCTAATTTTACAAATATTGCTGTATCACTTTTGTGCATCGGTAGAAGTGAATAATTTTGTAATGAATTAAAATCACAAATTTTTGCAATATTTAATTTATTAATCAACATAATATCTTCTAAAATTTTGAAAACCTCAAGCGGAATGTATTTTAGCAAATAAAATAATTGGTCATTTTTTTTGGCTATTAATGAATAATCAGTTAAATAGAAACCTTGTTTATTTAAAAATGATGCAAAATAGCTCCCAGGGTTATTCATTAATGAATTAACATCATCAATTTTGATCTTAATAATTTTGTTATTGATTGGTAATAATTGACCATTTTCAATAAAAATTACAATTTCGTTCAATTTTCCCTCTATAATTGCTTCAATTTTTAATTTTGTTTGTTCAACAAATTTTACGAGATTATTTTTAGTAAATTTAAGAATATCAACTTTGGTCTTAAAAATTGGAAAAATGCTAGAAGAAGTTTTTTCAACAACTTCAACTTCAAAACTACTATTAAGTATTTTATATATAACAATAATAGTCCTTTTCATTTTACTCCAATCTAGTTATTATCCTTAATTTGGCACTTCGTGCTCTTCTGTTGTTTGTTATTTCATGCTCAGATGGAAAAATTATTTTTTGTTTCCATTTTTTATTAACTTGAATTGGTATTTTTTTTAACACAGGATCGAAATAATTTAATTGTTGAAAATAGTTTTTCACAATTACATCTTCTTTACTATGAAAAGTAATTATTGCTAATTTACCGTTCTTATTTAGAATAGAATCAATTTGTTCAAGTAATTCTTTTAGTGCTCCAAGTTCATCATTAACTTCAATGCGGAGTGCTTGGAAGACTGCTTTTGAAGGATTTTTCTCACGTACAATTTTTGCTGGTAAGACATTTTTTAGTAAATTACTTAATTCAAAAGTCGTATTAATCGGTCGATTTTGGATAATGGCTTTAGCAATTAGTTTTGCTAATTTTACATCAGCGTTTTTATACAATATATCAACGATTTCTTGTTCTGAATAATAATTAATAATGTCATATGCGCGCAATTTATTATCTAAATCCATTCGCATATCTAAATCAGCATCTTGTGAATAAGAAAATCCACGGCTACTATTGTCAAGTTGGGGACTGCTAACGCCTAGGTCAGCTAATATTCCATCAACTTTTTCGATACCCAACTTATTTAATTCATTTTTCAAGTGACGGAAGTCACTTTTTATTAAAAAATAATTTGAATTAATACTAGCCAATGTTTTATTACTTTCATTAATTGCTTCAATATCTTTATCAAAACAGATTAATTTTCCAGTATCAAGTTTTTTTAAAATTTCTTTGCTATGTCCAGCTCTGCCCAAAGTTAAATCTACATAGATTCCATCCGGTTTAATTGTTAGCGAATTAATTACTTCGTCTAATAAAACCGGAATATGATTTTCTATAATTTAACTCCTTGCTCAAAAAGTTTTTGGGTGAGTTGAGCGACATTATTATCATCTTCATAGAAGCTTTCTTTTTCATCATAAACTTCTTTTGAAAAAAGTTCACAAGTATTTCCCACTCCTAAAAAAACAACATCTTTTTTGATAGCGATTTTGTCGCAGAAATGTTTTGCTAAAATAATTCGACCTAATTTATCAGGTTTTACCATCTCTGTATTAGAATAAATATATCTTATTAGATCGCGAATATCTTTATTTAAACTATTATTTTGCTCTAATTTACTTTTTAATTTATCAAATTCATCTTGAGTTCTCAAAATTAAAGATTGATCAAAACTTAGTGTAATATAAAATTCACAACCTAACTCCTGCAATAATTTTGCTGGAACGACTATTCTATTCTTATCGTCGAGTTGGCGATAAAATTTACCAAACATTCCCACTTCCTTCCACTATCTCCTTTATTCTAACATAAAAAACCGCACTTTTAATTTTTTGTTTAATTTGTGACCATAATATATATAATAATAGATAGAATTTGCTAGTTTAGCTTAGTTGGCAGAGCAACTGATTCGTAATCAGTAGGTCAGAGGTTCAAATCCCCTAACTAGCACCATATATAAAAAATACCATGTTGATCTACCATTTGGTAGTCACATTTTTTTATTGCAAAAAAATAAAAAAATAAAAAATAATTTTTTTTTAAAAAAAATAAATTTGTTTGTTATAATTAGTTAGCATTTCATTAAGAAAATGATGCCGACTTAGCTCAGCGGTAGAGCAGCTGGCTGTTAACCAGTTGGTCGTTGGTTCAATCCCAATAGTCGGCGCCATTTTGGCCCTATGGTGAAGTGGTTAACACATATGGTTTTCATCCATACATGCGTGGGTTCGAGTCCCGCTAGGGTCACCATTGGAGAATTAGCTCAGCTGGGAGAGCATCGCCCTTACAAGGCGAGGGTCGTGGGTTCGAGCCCCTCATTCTCCACCATTTGTTAAAATACACCGCAAAAAACATCATTTATCGTGATGTTTTTTTATTTAATTTTCCGAACTTATTTTGATAAGTTTAAATAATTAAATATTACAAACCAATTCAAAAATATTTAGAATAATTTTTTTTATACGTTCTAAAAATTAATGGCATCATCAAAAACAAACATAATTTATAAACTTAACCAACTTGATCTAAATTGTGAAATAATTTTTTATGCTAATCTAAGGCATTTGTAGCAAATATTATATTTATTTAAAGATAATAATAAATTTAAATTTTATTACTATCGATAAAACTTTTCCCCCGTAGAAAATAATTTACAGGCTAATATAATATAAAATATTTTTAAAAATAGATTTTTTGCAATATTTTTTAAAATTAACAATTACTTTATTTTTATTTTTTTTCTCCAAAATTTACAACAAAAAAATTAAATTGCATGGCAACAATTTAATTTTTGTTTGTGAATTTACATTATTTAATCTTCAAAATCTATATATACCATTGTGTGGTCACTAATTTTAGATCTTATAAAGCTAAATTCATTCCCATTAAAATCTTTTGCAAATTTTGGATTTAAATTTAAGATATGTTTTTTATCCCAAATTCCATTTTTAAAACCATTAATAATATCAGCTTTGAATGAAACTTTTTGATATCTTTCATCATTATATTTTATTTTTTCATTTTCATCAATAATGTTTAAATTATGTTCCTTAAACAATAATTTATCATAAGCTTCGCTATATCCTTTGTTTCTTCCTAAAGATGTTTCATAAAATTCATATTGTTCTGTCGGTTTTCCTTTAACTTTAAAATTGGACATTGAACCATAATAATTTTTAATTCCCTTGCTAGTGAATTCATCTGTATTAAATAAGCGATTATTTTTTGTTTTAATGTTTGTATCTCCACCAAAAATAATAGATGCATTATCCGATAGTTGTTCATAATACTTAAAGGCATTCGCAATATCTAATGCTTCTTTAACTTCTTGAGCTCCTTGACTTTTATATTCGTTTTGGCTTGCCTCTTCTGAAGCTTTACCCGGACTATCTAGATGACCAAATATTGAAACAAATGGTTTATTTCCTTTAATTGTTTCAAAGAATGCGGCAAATAATGGTCTTTTAAATGAAACTCCCGAATTTGTTTTATCATTTCCATAAGATTGATAATTTTTATTATAATTTTTAAAATTTTTCTTTTTTATTTTATTTGTATTATAAATTATAGCAATTTGTTCTTTTGTTGCTTTTGAGCTTGTTTTGTTTGCATCATCAACCGGTTGAACTATACAATCATAAGAACTACTATTGCTCAATTCATTTAATGCATCAACAATATTTTTAACATCTTTACCCTGGTTATAATTTATTTCCGTTAGCCCTATCACATCTTGTTGACTTTTATAAATTAATTCAGAAATTGCAGCTACTTTAGGTCCATTTTTGTCACTTAATTCGCCACCACCGTAATTTAAAATATTTCAATGTCCTACTCTAATTAAATTTTCTGGTTTATAAAACATTTCTTCAATTTGTGAATTGAATTTAGGCTTTTCTATTAAAGGTTTTGATCCGGAATTTTGATCTTCTCTTTTTATACTTTCATTATTTGAATTATTATTTTCATCTTTACTAGAATCATTATTATTGTCGTCATTTGGAATAGTTTCTTCATCGTTATTTTCTTCACTAGAATTATTATTTTCATCTGATTCATCGGAATTTTTATCGTCACTATCCTCTTTTTTGGAACCTAAATTTTCATTATCTTCATCAGTTGTTGGAGATTTTTGATTTTCTTTATTTTCACTATTTTTTTCAATATCTCTGTCAATAATTGGCAAATCTTTTTTTGGAGTTTTTGTTGGATCATTATCTTTAATACTATTACCTGGTGTGGTTATAGTTTTTTTACCATCGTCAGCTCTAGAGTCATTTTCTTTTTTTTCATTACTGCTATTTTGATTACATGCTGCTGCAACTAGTGGCAAAGCTGTGACCGTAAATGGCAAAACAATTCATCATTTAAAATTTTTCTTTTTCATAATTAAATATCTCTTATCTTAATTTGCATAAAATTTAATTTATATTTATATATCATTAATATTTTATAATTTTTAAATAAAAGAATAAAAAATGCCTTTATTTTAAACACTATTGTTATAAAAAATTGTGTTTTTTATTTTTTTATTGCATTTTTTTTGTATTTTTTAAAATTCATATGTTGAAGTAAAATATTTTTGAGTTTTTAATATCAATTAATAGCATTAAAATTTGGAAATTATTTAGCACACTAAAAAATAATCTAACTTGTTTTGATCTTTATTTGATGAATTATTTTTATTAGAGAATTTTTATATTATTTAGCTAATTTTAAAATTCATTTTGCTTATTTGTCAATTTATTTAACAAATATAAACAAGCTACAAAATTAGCTTTGCAAAGCAATAAGTTAGGCTACTTAAGTTATGCGACATAATTTAGACTATCCAAGATGAGGAGTGTTTTTATGTTAAAACAATTTTTATTTGATGAAAAATTGAAATAATGCAAACTAATTGAAAAAGTGGATTTAAAATTGCTTTAATCTAGTTTATTTTTGATAATTAATATTGGTATGAAAAATATAGGTTTCATCACTCTAACGCATAGGTTAGATATGTAAAAACTCCTTCAAAAAGGATACATTATATACAATTCTAATATTGGATCTAAAATCAAAAACAGAAAAATCATCAAAAGATAAATTAGCTATCTTAAAAATTAAAAATTTAATGATTTAAATAACAAAGAAATTCACATTATTTTTTTATGCTCTTATTAATTCGCTAAAGATATGATACTCTCTAGAAAATCGAAGGTCAGAATATTTTTCTGCGAATCAGCAAAGAGAAAATATCATCTTATAAAATACAACAATTTAGATTTCAAAATAATATATAGCAAAATTAGAGTATATATAGAAGAGCACAAAAAAATATATTTAAAACCCCACACTATGTTTTCAGACAATGTGGAGTGAGTGTTTAAATTATTTTTCCTAAGCTAATTTTATGATTACGTTTTTTTCTATTAAAAATTAAAATTTCATTATGATAATTTTTTATAATCGAACCTATACAAATATATCTAATTGTGGATAATTAGCGGGATCAAATTTTTTGTCATTAAGAATTTTTCTAGAATCATATCAACTTAGCCCTGGTATCAAATATTCCTCTGATGTCCCGTCTTCTCTAAAAAGAGTAAAACCCAGAAGATAAATTCTTGGGGTGAATTTTGAATAATCATTTCCACCTGAAAATTCGATCTTAGAACTCGCCAATCTACTAATACTTAGTACAGGTCTAGATAGATACGAATTTATATATCCATATTTATCCCTGCCATTGGGTAAAAAAGTTGTATCATTATTGCCCTGATATTCATTTTTTATCGGGAAATTGTATTGAACAAAATTCGGTAATATCTTTACTTTTTCGATTTCTTTATTTTTGCGCAAATACGCGTATACGTAAAAAAATTTTTCGTATTTAAACCCAACATCGACTCTTGGTACCACCTTAACATTATCAACAAAATTTATTGCGTTAATCTCTAATTCATATAATTCATTAAAAGTTTTTATATTTTTTATAAGTTGATATTTATAATAATCTGGAAGCATGTATTTTTCTATTGATGATATAGTACGTGCATATTCAGAATAGTAGAATTCATAAATTTTGTCTAGATATGAATAGTTATCATCCTTATTTTCAACAATCATTTTATAAAATTCACTATATTTAGATTCATTTTCATATTTTAAATCATTAATAATATTTAAATATAATTTTTTAAGATTAGTTTCTTTTACTTCCCTTAATTTCGGTGTTGAAGAATCAAGTTTTTTTATTTTTTCAACTAGTTCCTTGTTTTGAGGATCGGCCGCATTCGAAACAAGATCTTCAATATAATAGTTTACTTGGGCTATAATATTTTCTTCTAATTTAATTAGGTCATTTAAATTAGTAATATGTGATAATTCCCTATATCATTTTATGCCTCTCGTATCTGAAGCAAAATAGAAATCAATCATTTTTTTTATATTAGGTCTTCTTTCTGATATTATTTTTTCTTCTGCTTCTATTCTCTTTTTTTCCTCTTCTTCTTGTTTTCTTAGTTCTTCTTGTCTATTACGTTCTTCTTCTTCTTGTTGTTGTTGTTTTCTTAGTTCTTCTTCTTGTTTCCTTCGTTCATCTTCTTGTCTATTACGTTCTTCCTCTTGTTTCCTTCGTTCATCTTCTTGTCTATTACGTTCTTCCTCTTGTTTCCTTCGTTCATCTTCTTGTCTATTACGTTCTTCTTCTTCTTGTTTATTGCGTTCTCTATTGTGTTCCTCTTCATGTTGTTTGATAGCTTCTTTAAATTCTGATTCAAAAACTTGAGACCCAATAGGATTCGTTTTTCCAATTTCGAATTTTATATAAAAATTTAAATATTTATAATCTTTTTTTAAAGGCAAATAAACAATAGCGTATTTTTTGATATTTAGAGATATTGATGAAATTTCTTCGAATTTAACTCTAACAAAAACAGTTTCAGTATCAACTATAAAACCATCATTTTTAGCCAATTGAATTTTAGTAGCATCAAAATTATCAGCTTTTTCATTAATTGAGCCTTGGTATGAAAAAGTAATTTCTTTTCTTAATTTTTTCTCTTCAGTTTCTGTAATTGGATTTGATGGGAGAGGCTGTTGGTGTGGTTTTCTAATGGGGCGAGTTGGCATATTACTATTTTCATCGCTGCAAGATGCAGCGATTAAGGGTAATGTTACAACTATGACCGGCAATGCAATTCATCACTTAAAATTTTTCTTTTTCATAATATTCCTTGTTTGTTTATAATAAATTGGATGTGTTTGAAAGTTAAGGGAGAAGTATTACATTTAAAAATTATCTCTTACTTTTTTATCCTAATTAAATTATAAACTATTTTTTATGTCTTATTTTTAAGTATATTTTAGTTTTTTTATATATAAAAAAAATCATCAAAAAATGCGCCTACACAAGTGTAAACATTTTATTTTTTAACAATTTTATTTTATGAAACACGTATTCGCATATACGAACACGCCTTCAAATAGGACAAAATGAGAGGATTGAAACTCTTTACTGGAGTAAATTAGGTTACATAATTTAGACACTCTTTATTTTAACTAAAATAGTTTGCCGCAGAATTACTTTTATGCTTCTCTTGAAATATTTGAATATAATTCCTTATTTTGCGAAAAAATGTTTTGATATTTTGATTCCATTTATTAAATTGTTAAACTCTTATGAATTTTAAATCCCTTGTATAATGCTTATAAATATCTTTTGCTTTTTAGATTTTATATCTTTATTAAAATCAAAAAATCTTAACTTATATAGAGATTAAAACTTAATTATTTCCATAAATTGATAATTTACTAGATCTATGAAGCTTTATCGTCTAAGTTAATAAGGTTGGAATATTATTTATATAAAAAATTACCAACAGATGTGGTAAAAGTCTTGTTATGCTTTTCATAAATTATTAAATTAATTGTTGGTTTTAAATAAATATTAGGTTTCTTTATTTTTTTCATACTTAAATTATAATAAACTTTATTAAAACATTTTAAAAGCCGGTTTTACCCGACTTTTCATACTTGGCCAACAGCTTTCGCTCCGACCCTTTACTTTACACTTATATATTATCATATTTTTTTAACCATTTGTAAAAAAACCAAAAAGTATAAAGATAAATATAAAAAGTCAGCATACATTAACTTTCTCTTTTGATTTTTTATGAGATTTTTAAATTTTTAATAGTCTTTTTTTAAAACTAATTTTTCTAATTCTGTGTTTTTTTCCCAAAAGCTAAATTATATTAATATTAATATTCAATTAAAATCTATAAATTAACTAATTAATAACAAAATCATTTTATGAGTATAAAATTTAATGTTTTAACTTTTTCACTAGTATATTCAAAAATTTTTTGAGTTATTTTTAATAGGTTGATTTCTTTAATAAAAAAATCACTATCAAGATTTTGATAACTAGGAGTTTTTAAATTAAATTTGTCACTTATACTTAATAAGTTACGACAAATAGTATTTTTATTTTAAATATTTGCTTTTCCAATAGATCCAAATTCAGCAAATTTTTCTTTGAGCACCTTTTTTAGTGCTTGCATCCCAAAATTAGCAATTTTTCTTGGATCATAATTTTTATTTTTATCAATTTTTTTACTAATAACAAACTCTTTAATAGCCTCAGCATTGGCAATTTGTAACTCGGTATTAATGTTAATTTTTGCTATTCCTAAACTAATTGCCGTTTGCACTTGATCTTTTGGAATTCCACTTCCACCATGTAAAACTAAAGGAATTCTACAAGCTTCATTGATTTGATTTAAAATATCGAAATTTAAACTTTTTCAATACGATGGATATTTTCCGTGAATATTATTAATACCAACCGCCAAAGCATCAATACCTAATTGTTGCATTTGAATGGCTTCATCAATATTAGAAACTAACTGTCCAGATGAAATTATTCCATCTTCTTCGCCACCGATTGTACCAATTTCTGCTTCAATTGATGCATTTTGACTATGAGCTAGCAATATTAATTGCTTGGTATTTTTATAATTTTCAGAAAAAATTTCATGACTTCCATCGTACATAATTGAGCTAAAACCGGCCTCTAATGCTTTGATACAATCATCATAATTTCCATGATCTAAATGAAGTGCAACTTCAGTTTTAATATTTAAATCAACAATTAAACTCTTAACTAATTCACTAACAACGTGATAGCCGCCAAAATATTTAACAGCCCCAACAGATGCGCTAATAATAATCGGGGCTTTTAACTCATCAGCAACTTCCAAAGCCGACTTAGTTCACTCTAAATTATTAATGTTAATATGAGCAACAGCATATTTTTCTTGATATGCTTTTTTTAACATATGATTGATATTTACTAATTTCATTATTTATCCTTTTACTATTATTTTAATTATTGCTAACCTAAAAATCGTAAAAAATATTAGGTTGCTAATTCAGCATTAATAGTGTTAAATGTTTTATTTTTATCAAAATAATTTTATTACTAAATTATGGATTTTTAAGCAAAGCTGATGATAAATAGAATGGTAATTCTTTATATTCTATTAATAACATTTTTAACATCTTCAAGAAAAAAATATTACACACATCTTATTAATGGTAAATCAAAAATTTAGAAATAAAATTTGCTATTGATATCTTTTTTGTTTACGTAAAATTTATTAGGATGTAATAAATTCATTTAAAACAAAAAAATATCAAGTTTTTTATATTAAATATAAAATAATTTTTTTATAAATTAATCTTAATATTTTATTTTTTTACCAATTTTTATAACTTTATTACTTATAATTTAAAACATTGGAGTGTTATGAAAGATAAAACAAAGATTATTATTCCTAAAAGAAGTTATTATAATGGAAAGGAATACCAACTTGATTTTGAAAATCAAGTCTTCAGGGTTAATCCAGATTTCTTAAAAAAATTGCAATCACATAAGCCTGGAACATTCGGTGGATTTCGAAAAATGACTGGGTCAGCGCTAGGTGATATTATGCTGCTAACAAATTTTAATAGTCAATTCGTTGCCTATGCCCGACTTTGCGGCTTTGGTATGCCAATTTTAGATGATAAATATGTTCGTGCTGGAGTTATTTTAGAACCTAAAATTTTAGAAAAAATTGAACAGAGTATTGGCGATAAAATTCTTCGCTATCCTGCTGAAAAATACAATTACGATTATTTTAAAGAAAACCAATTATTCGGTGGTTTACCAGATGGATTTTGAGAAAAAAAACGAATAATATTTGAAATTAAAACCGCTAATGAAAAAAAATTTGACCAGTGAAATCAATATGGAGTAAATGTGGGATACATTAAACAAGCTCAACTTTATGCTTATTTAATGGGAGTTAAAACATTTTCAATTGTTGCTTGCTTTCTTAAAGAAGAAGATTATATTGACCCTAATAGCGTTGACATTAATAAGCGTATTATCAAAAATTGAAATATGTTTGTCAATGAAGCTCAGGTAAAAGATGATATTGAAACATGTACTAAATGATTTAATGAATACACTGCTAGTGGAATAAGTCCAAAATGAAATGAAAGCATTGATCAGGATTTAATAAAATTTCTAAATTGTGAAAATTTTGAACAATGAGAAAATTTATATTTAAAATGAGTTGAAGAAGGGAAGGCTGTGGCTAAATATGAACAATAAAAAATATTATAAATTTCTAAATTATGCAATAATGAATTCATCAAGACCATATTTTGCATTTAATACATCTTTAGAAGAAATCTATAAAAGTTTCAATGAGGAATATGACGATGACGTAAACATTTTCAATCAATCTGATTATCAAATTGATTGTATTGAAGAAAAAATTGAAACTGAATTTGGAGAATATTTCACTACTGCCGATAGGGAAGAATTAGATAAATTAATGGGATATGAAAAATTGCTATTTTTAAAAAACAAATTAGCAAATGATTCAACATTTTATAAACAAATCATCGAACACGATAAAATTAATGTCGCAAATGAATTGATTGACAAAATATCAGAATATAAAGCTTTAGCAATGGGACTTGGTTTAGTTACTAATAAAGCGATTGAATATTTAAAAAGAGATTATTTTAGTAATCGCGAAATTGAAATTATTAGTTGCAAACAAAGAAAAGATAAAAAAATTGAACAAACCAAACAATCAGTAATTAATGATAAAATTCTAATTAATCCTGCTTTTGAATATAAATCTTGTATTGCTGTTCCATTTTTCTATGATGTAAAAACAAAAACTGTTGGAATATTACTCTACTCTAATAAAACATCTTTAAAAAACATTTTTCGACTATATTATGATGTTAATGTGATTAGAAATGCTGGATATGAAGTTAATGAAGCAGTTATTGTTATTCCAAAATATCAAGATCGTAAAAATGTAAAACAAGGGCGCCTTAATTTTATGGTTAGTGAATATGCTAATTATAAAAAATCTAAACCAACTATTGATAAGAAAAAAAATCTATCAGAAAATGAAATTCAAGCAATTTTCATTAAAGACCCTAACTTTAAATATTCAAGTAAAACTACTAAGAAAAACGTCGAAACAAACGTTAAAATAATCGATCATATCAACTCTGAATTATCCATTTTAGAATTTTTTAATAAAAAAGTTAATGAAAGAGAAACTTTTACTTTTAAAAAATTTGTTGAAATTGTTAATGATGAAGAATTATTAAAAAAATACTCATCTTGAGTAAATGAAATTGATGAAACTGATCTTGAAGATGATCTAAATTTAGGCAATCAATTTTATTTAAGTATTGTTGAAAAATTACTTCCAAATTATGCAATATCTTCAAAAGTAATTCTGCGACTAAAACTTAAAAATTTAAAAGAACCTAATTTTAAAGATCAAATAATTTTAGATTTTTATGATAATAATAAAGTTGCTTTAAATCCTGATATTGAAGAATATCATGTGTATCAAAAAATCAATAAAGAAAATGCCAAAATTATTTGATTTGATTTTGAAGGAGTAACACTACCAATTCCAATAATCGATTATAATAAGCCTTATAACCAACTAATGAGTCAAACTTCAATAATTAAAACCATTAATAATGAAATTTATGAATCGCATGATTATGTTTATGATCCTAAGAAATACGATTATCGTACGTTAATTAAAGTAATTGATGATTTATATGATGAAGAAGCTTCTTGTTATGTTGTTTATAATAAATCATATGAAAGTTCAAGACTACTTGAAATGCAAGAAATGCTATTCTACTATTATGATAGATCTGAGTTAATATCAATAGAAGAATATAGAGCAATTGAGCACAAAATTAAATTTATTGTGGAAAGAATAGTTGATATCGCTGAACTTTTCATTGTTGGTTCGCATGGATTAAAAATTTCAAACTGCCAAATCAACATTGGAGAACTTAAAGGAAAATATTCAATCAAAAAAATTGAGCATTATGTTTCAAATAATAAAATCAAATTACAACATATGATTATGCCTTATAAAGATTTAGCTATTAAAAATGGTGGTATGGCACTTCAAATTTCAACTGCCCGTGCTCTTGATGTAATTAAAGATAATGAATGAGAGCAAGAAATCATCGCTTTAAAACAATATTGTCATAACGATGTCTTGGCGATGATTATGGCCTTTGATTTAGTTAAACATATTATCAAATCCCCACGTAGAAGAGAATATATTAATAATTTCAAAACATATAAAGATTAATTTAAGAAAAAATAGCGAAAAAAAATCCTCGCTTTGTGTTGTAATTAATTTATGGATATGCAAAAAAATCGAGGAATGTTTTTAGAAAGTATTATCAATCGAAGTAATCAATTTTATTTCGAGAATAATATTGCGCTAATTCACAAAAAAAATTTAGACATTGACTTTAAAAGCGTTGATCTAAAAAATAAGAAATTAATTGTAAATAATGCCTTTATTAAATCCAAAAGTACTGTTGATTACTATGGAGTTTATAAAGGCATTTTTTTGGCATTTGAGGCTAAAAGCACAAATGAAAAAAATTTCAGTATGGATAATATTAAAAAGCACCAAATTGAATATTTATCGTTAGTAGACGCTCATCAAGGAGTGGCATTTTGAATTATTTATTTTAATTTACAGAACAAGTTTATTCTTATTAAACATAACCAATTTTTAAAAATTAGTAAGAATAAAAAGACGCTAGCATATTCATTACTGCTAGCTAATGGTATTTCTATAGAATTAGATTTTCCAGGAATATTAGACTATCTTAAAGTGATTTAATCTTGGTGATTTAATTTATTATATTCTTCATCAATTCTATCACGATAAGCAGTTGAAAATTTAAATCTTGGATCCAATCTTGAATCAATATTTAAAACTACTTTTGTAATATTATGAATTTTTGTTTTAGCAGGAATAAATTTAGAAGAAAACATACCAAAACCTGAAATAGAAACATTATTTCCCTGTACAATTTCATTTGTAATTGCCGTAACAATTTCATTAAAAATAGATTCAACTAGTACTTGTTGAAATCCAGTTTTTTCACTAACGTGAATTATCAATTCTTTTTTATTCATATTATTTAATCTCCTATTTTTCTATTCATGTTTTAAAGGTCTAACCATCAATGATTTAATAACTTCTTTT